>CACXKY010000083.1 GCA_902768325.1 Fibrobacter succinogenes | reverse complement strand
CACTACGAAGATATCATCAACGACCTCGACCAGGCACTGAACCAGATTTAACAAACAAACAATAAACGGTGATTCCGGCACTAGGCCGGAATGACAATTCAAAAAAGGAATTTCAAAATGTCTAAAATCTACACCTCTGCCGACCAGCTCATTGGTCACACCCCGCTTCTCGAACTCACCCACGTCGAAGAAGGTCTCGGTGCCACGATCCTCGCGAAGCTCGAATACTTCAACCCCGCCGGTTCCGTGAAGGACCGTATCGCGAAGGCGATGCTCGATGACGCCGAAAAGAGCGGCAAGCTCAAGAAGGGCGCTGTCATTATCGAACCGACTTCCGGTAACACTGGCATTGGCCTTGCCTCTGTGGCCGCTGCCCGCGGTTACCGCATCATCATCGTGATGCCCGAGACCATGAGTGTGGAACGCCGCCAGCTGATGAAGGCCTACGGTGCTGAACTCGTGCTCACTGAAGGTGCGAAGGGCATGAAGGGCGCTATCGCCAAGGCCGATGAACTCGCTAAGGAAATTCCGAACAGCTTCATTCCGGGCCAGTTTGTGAACCCGGCCAACCCGGCTGCCCACAAGGCGACCACGGGTCCCGAAATCTGGGAAGACACTGACGGCAAGGTGGACATCTTCGTGGCCGGTGTCGGTACGGGCGGTACGGTTTCCGGTGTGGGCGAATACCTCAAGGAAAAGAACCCGAACGTGAAGGTTGTCGCCGTTGAACCGGCCAGCTCTCCGGTGCTCAGCAAGGGTGTTGCCGGTTCCCACAAGATTCAGGGCATCGGTGCCGGTTTCGTTCCGGACACCCTGAACACCAAGGTCTACGACGAAATCATCGCTGTCGAAAATGAGGCCGCTTTCGAAGCCGGTCGCGAAATCGGCAAGAAGGAAGGCGTGCTCGTGGGTATTTCTTCCGGTGCCGCTCTCTGGGCCGCCAAGGAACTTGCGAAGCGTCCGGAAAACAAGGGCAAGACCATCGTCGCGCTCCTCCCGGATACCGGCGACCGTTACCTCTCTACCGCCCTCTTCGCTGAATAAAAAAGCGCCTAGAGACGATTTTGAACAGATTAAATCCCCCGCTCGTCGGGGGAATTTTTTTACACCCGTTTTTTGTGGAAAAATGCTAATTGCATATAAAAATCTGTAATTTTTTATAAAAAATTGTGATGAAAAGCCATTTTGATATTTATTTTTTATGTGGGGGAGTTCTTTAAATAGGATTCTAATCAAGAGGTTATTATGAGATGGGCTCATTTGTCTAAAGCGCAGAAGATCTTGTTTGCGGTAGGGCTTGTCGTAGTTGCTTTCCTTATAAACATCATACTTTCTAAAATTGTGCTCGCATTGGGCGCTCCGGTCTTCCTGGATTCCTTGGGAACCATCCTCGCAGCCATGTTGGGTGGAACGCTCCCCGCCGTGATTGCGGGATTCTGCTCTAACGCGTTTAACGGCATCTCCGACATCACCACCCTCTATTACGGGATTATCAGCATTCTCATCGGTGTGGCTGCAGCGATATTCCAGCAGAGGGGCTTTTTCAAGACGCTGCCCAAGATCGGTATTGCCATCCTGGTATTTTCGATTTTAGGTGGCGGGCTCGGTTCTGTCCTCACGTATTTCTTGTTTGGCTATGACTTTGGCGAGGGCGTCTCCGCTCCGTTCTCCCTCGCCATCTACAACAACCTGCATTTCTCCAAGTTTTTCGCCCAGCTGACGGCGGATATCATCATCGATATTTTTGACAAGACCATCGTGGTTGCCATGGCGGTCGTCTCTTATCGGTATATCCCCGTTATCGTCAAGGACCTCTTTTCACGCATATTCCTGTTTGATCCGCATGTAGACCAGCACGAAAAAAGGGCTTCGCACCACTTTATTAGACGTTCACTTTTGCGCAAAGTGATCGTCATGGTGATTGTGGCCGAAATCTTGCTGGGTACCCTCGCCAGTATTACCGGCTTTATTTTGTACCGCCAGGTATCTGTCGGCAAGTTTACCGATATCGCGCAAGGCGTGACGAAGGCCAGTGCGGTTGTGATTGATGGCGATAGAATCAATGAATTTATAGAACAGGGGCACAATGCCGAAGGCTACGACGATATAGAGAAAAAGCTTTACAGCATCAAGGAGAGTTTCCCGCAAACGACGTACCTGTATGTCTATCAGATTCTTGATGACGGCTGCCATGTCGTTTTTGACCTTGAATCCGAAGAAGGTGCGGAACCGAACAAGCCGGGTGACCTTATCCCGTTTGACCCGTCATTTGAACCGCTGCTCCCTCAACTCTTGGCGGGCGAAGATATTGAACCGATTATCAGCGATGACCAGTACGGCTGGCTCCTTACGGTTTACAAGCCTCTCAAGAATTCGTCTGGCAAGACGGTTGCATACGTTGCAGCCGATATCGCCATGGGCGAAATCATCTATGATCAGGCGAAGTTCTTTATCAAGCTCCTCTCGATGTTCTTCGGCCTTTCGATTATCATCATGAGCATTGTGCTTGAAATGGTGAACCGCGGCATTGTGCATCCGGTGAACGGCATGGCGTCGGCGTCTATCCATTTTGCGTACAACTTGGAACAGAGCCGCTTGAGCAGCCTCCAGGAACTGGATTCCCTGAACATCCACACCTTTGACGAAATTGAGTACCTTTATAAGGCGCTGACTAAAACATGTAAGGATTCGCTAGAGTTCATTCAACGATTGGAACTGGCTGCCGAACGCATCGCCAAGCTGCAAGATGAAATCATTATCAACTTCGCTGAAATGGTGGAAGCGCGTGATAACAGCACCGGTAACCACATTAAAAAGACGGCGGCCTATGTGGAAGCCATTGCGAAGGAACTGCAGCGCGAAGGCAAGTTCCCGCATATTCTCAATGATGAATACATTGTCAAGCTCAAGAGTTCTGCACCGCTTCACGATATCGGCAAGATTGCCGTGTCCGACCTGATTTTGAACAAGCCGGGCAAGCTTACCGATGAAGAGTTCGCCATCATGAAGAGCCATACGACCGAAGGCATGAAGATCCTTACAAAGATCGAGGCGAGCGCGAACGAAAAGCACACGATGGACGATAACTACTTGAAAGAAGCTATCGAGATGGCGCACTTCCATCACGAAAAGTGGAACGGTACCGGGTATCCCACCGGGATCCGCGGCGAGGCAATCCCGCTGTCGGCGCGCATCATGGCGGTTGCCGACGTGTTTGACGCCCTTGTGGCGGAACGCGTGTACAAGAAGCCGTTCACCTACGAAAAGGCGATGGCGATTATTACCGAAGGCTCCGGGCAGCATTTCGACCCCGTGATTGTCGAGGCCTTCTGCCATATTTCCAAACAGATGTACGACGAAAGGACGGTCCTGAAAAAAGAAGACCAACCGGAAGCGGCGTCCTGACTTTTACCTTTTATTTGAGGTGTATGAAAAAAGACAAGCCCCATTTTCATGGGGCTTGTTTTTATTAACGGAGGGTCAAACTAGTAGATGAAAAGCATCTCGCGGTACTTCGGCAGAGGCCACTTTTCGTCGGGGACGATGCTTTCGATCTTGTCCACGATGATGCGGAGGTTCGCCATGGCGTCGAGGATTGCTTCGTGCTTGTCGCCGAGAGCGGCTTCCATCTTGGCGACGGCTTCTTCGAGTTCCTTGAGCTTGTCACCGAGTTCGCGGGCATAGCTGTCGACCGCGTAGAAGCCCTGGCCCTTGGCCATTTCGTTGGTCTTGAGGGCGTTGCTGTAAGCGCAGAGCACCTGCGGGAGCACCACGTTCTTCGCGATGTCGAAAGCAATCTTGCCTTCGATGTGAATCTTCTTGTGGTAGTCTTCCATGTTCACTTCGTAGCGGGAATCGAGTTCGCGCTTGTTGAACACGCCGTACTTTTCGAACAGGGCCACGTTTTCCTTCTTGGCGAGAGCCTGGAGGGCTTCCATCGTGGTGCGGATGTTCGGAAGGCCGCGCTTGGCCGCTTCTTCCACCCATTCGTCGGTGTAGCCGTTGCCGTTGAAGATAACGCGCTTGTGTTCCTTGACGATCTTCTGCAACAGGTTCTGCAGTTCTTCGTGGAACTTGTCGGCCGGAACGCTCTGCATCTTGTCGGCGATGATGTCGAAGGCTTCGGCAACAATCGTGTTGAGGATGACGTTCGGTTCGGAGCAGCTCTGGCTGGAACCCGGAGCGCGGAATTCGAACTTGTTGCCGGTGAAGGCGAACGGAGAAGTACGGTTACGGTCGGTAGCGTCGCGCGGGAGCGGCGGCAGCGTATCGGAACCGAGCTTGAGGGCACCGGCCTGCTTGCTGGACTTCGGATCGCCCTTCTCGAGCTGTTCGATGACGTCGGCAAGCTGGTCGCCGAGGTACATGGAGATGATGGCCGGAGGAGCTTCGTTGGCGCCAAGGCGGTGGTCGTTACCGGCGCTAGCGACAGCCATGCGGAGCAAGTCGGCGTGGGTGTCGACGGCGTAGATCACGGCGCAGAGCGTGGTGAGGAAGATGGCGTTCTGGTGCGGGTCCTTGCCCGGGTTCAAGAGGTTGGTCTTGCCGTAGTTCACGGACCAGTTGTTGTGCTTACCGGAACCGTTGATGCCGGCGAACGGCTTTTCGTGCAGCAGGCAGACGAGACCGTGGCGGTCAGCGACCTGGCGGAGCACTTCCATAATCTGCATGTTGTGGTCGCAGGCGAGGTTCACTTCTTCGAACATCGGGGCGAGTTCGAACTGGGCCGGAGCGACTTCGTTGTGGCGGGTCTTGGCCGGGATGCCGAGCTTCCAGAGTTCCTTTTCCACATCGTTCATGAAGTTGATGATGCGGGCCGGAATGCTACCGAAGTAGTGGTCTTCCATCTGCTGGTGCTTTGCCGGAGCGGCACCGAACAGCGTACGGCCGGCCTGGTACAGGTCGGGGCGCTGCAGGTAGAAACGCTTGTCGATCAGGAAGTATTCCTGTTCGGCACCGAGAGTGACGGTGACCTTCTGCGGGGCGACGCCGAAGAGGCCCATAAGGCGGTCGGCGGACTTCTGCAAGGCCTGAATAGAGCGGAGGAGCGGAGTCTTCTTGTCCAAGGCTTCGCCAGTATAGCTACAGAAGGCGGTCGGGATGCAGAGCGTGGCACCGTTGCCGTGACGCTTGATGAATGCGGGGGAGGTCGGATCCCATGCGGTATAGCCGCGGGCTTCGAAGGTGGAGCGCAGGCCGCCGCTCGGGAACGAGGAGGCGTCCGGTTCGCCGACGATGAGGTTCTTGCCGCTGAAAGCCATGATGGCCTTGCCGTCTTCGGGTTCAAGGAAGGAGTCGTGCTTTTCGGCGGTGGAACCGGTAAGAGGCTGGAACCAGTGAGTAAAGTGCGTTGCGCCGCGGTCGATGGCCCACTTTTTCATGGCGTGGGCGACTTCGCTTGCGATAGAGGCGTCGAGCGGTGCGCCGCCGTCGATGGTGGCGAACAACTTCTTGCAAATGTCTTTCGGGAGGTAGGCGCGCATGGCGTCGGCGTTAAAGACGTCTTCTCCGTAGAAGTCGAGGCTTGCGGGTGCTGCGGGCAGGTTCTCGCCGGCGTTTTCTGCGGCGATAGCCTTGATAGCTTTCATTCTATATTCGTTGCTCATGGCAAACTCCTTTATTGTTTTGTTTTCGGTGCCATGAGTGCAAAAAGCATGCCAATAAACATTTTTTCCTGTGAAATCGCAAAATTTGCTCGAAAAACGAAAAAAAAGACGTGCTCCGTGAAGCGCGTTTTATTCGTGTAAAGGTTACATTTTTTGAAAAAACGCTAAGTGATTTACAAATTGTGTAAATGAATTGTCTGGAAAGATTCCGTCTTTTTTAGCGGATTTATCTTCAGAACTTGCGTTCCTTGCAGTGCTGCATGGCTTCTTTGAGATTCTTGAACATCGGTTTTTCAAATTTTTCATAGCCGACTTTCGTGAGGCCGTCGTAGAAGAACATACCGGGCGTTTTGCGGGCCGCTTCGTCGCCCATTCTGCCGATGTCTTTATTAGAAATCCCTTCGGGCAAAATTTCTCGATATTCTTGGCTAGGCGGGTCGAAATAGAATAGCTGGTTGATAAATTCGTCGATTCCCTCATTTTTCTGCCTAAAGAAGTAGTGCATGCCATTGCGGTTCCAGCCTTCGAATTGCAGACTTTCCCCGATGATAAAATCAATGCCGTGCTCCGTAGGCTCGCAGCCGCCTTCTTTCAGGTTGAATTTTTTGCATAAATAGAATGGTGTTGTGAGTTGCGGTGCGGTAGTATCGCTGTAATTGCAGTTGGTGCTATCTGTATAGCATTTTGCGAACGTTTTGTCGGGAAACTGTCTATAATATGTTTCGGCGGGTAAATCAGTGCCGAAATTAATGTAGGATTTCCCGTCAACGTGGTGGCATTCCAAGCTTTCGTCGATTCCAGAAGCTTTTCCATGAACGGGCAACGGTTTCATGCTGGCGTAGTTTTCGATTCTACAGCCGCCGTTGACGTAGTCTTTGGTGTAACATGGGATCCAGTCTGGGTTGGCGATGGGTTCTGGTTTGCGGTCCCATTCGGGAATGGCGGTATCCTTTGGAATTGCTTTGGGGACAATTCTCAATTCTTTTTTGAAATCCGGTTTACATTCCCCGACGATTTTGGCCTTGATGGTGGATGCGTGGTGAGCTATTTCAAAATGGGGACAAGTGCAGGCGAGGTCTGCCATCCAGTATCCCGTGAAAGTTTTCTTGTAAAATTTTTGGATAAACTTGCGTGCGTTTTTCTTGTGGTATATGCTGCCGTCGATGGTGCCGGTATTCCATTCAAGAGAAGGTACTGCTTTTGGTGTGCCTGCCAAAAGGCTTTTCTCGTCGCATTGCTTGTCTAGATCGTCGAGTTCTCCGCGGTCGTAATCACTGCGTCGGAAATTGCTCCGTTTATCGCCTTCGAAACTGGGCCAGAAGGTGTATGCCCAGAAGGGCGTGTCGCAAAATATGGAATCGGGTGCACTTTCAATTTTTTTTGAAGGCGTAAAATCCGTCGGGATTTCATCGAGAAGCAGCAACCTGTAGTGTTCTTCGTCTTCGAACGAGACGCAGAATTGGACGGGTGTTTTGGCGAACGCTTGGATGACCAAAAAACAGCAAAGGAGTAGGGCGAATTTTCTCATTCGAGGCCTCCCTTTATAGCGCAGTTTTTAGTCTCGTATTCTCCGTGAACTTGAACCATGTTTAAGGCCCAGAAATCATCGGATTTTAACTTGGTTTTCGGTGGTTTTATGAATCTCGGACATTTTCCTGTCAGTATAATCTCGTATTCAAAGGCTTGCTTTACTTTATCGAATCCGCATTCCATGGAGATGTTCCAAACGGCAGAAATGCTTTTGCCGTAGAAACCTTTTAGCTGTTTTGAGGTGGCCTTGAAATTGGTGTCTATGGACAAGTTTATATATTCGGGGATTAGAGCGGACGACTTCCGTTCCCAGGAACTTTTCCCGTGGCAGGTGTCTTCTTCCGTATAGGGGCCCAGCCTAAATTTTCCAATTTCTGCAAAATCCCATTCGGTTGAAGTTTCTTTTTGCGCCGTGCCGCTGCAAGTCAAGCTGTTTAGATCTGTTCCCGTACCATCGAACAGGCTGATTTCCGGAACGTTCTCGAAAAGTTCGGTGCGGTAAAGTGCGGGATGTTTCCCTTCTATAAGGCAGTAATGGGCGACGGGCATGGATTTTACGCATGGGCCAACAAGTAATACGTTGTATTCCCGTTCTTTGCGTGTGATGTCGGAGTGACATTCCGATTTGCTTTCGCTTGCACGGAAGAGCTGTCCGTAGTAATGCGGAAGATTTTTTGGGGCATTTGTCAGATGGAATACGTTTTTTGGAGAATAACTGCTTATTAGGTTTCGTGGAAGATTGAGGAAGTAATCGTCGCTTTTAAAAGGTTTCTTTTTGGCGGGCAAAATTTCTTTGCGGAAAAGCCGAGCCGTGTAGGTGCTGTCGTTTTCGAACGTGACGCAGTAGGCGGCGACGCTGTCTTTTGCTGATGCGGAGCGGTCTTGGGCGAAAGCCGTTAAGCAGACTCCAGCAAAAAATACAGCAATAGCGATGATGCGGAGTGCAGAAAAAGAATTCATTTTCCACCTCCGTTCTGATTCGTTTTAAGGGGGATCCATTCTTTGCAAGTCTTGATGGCCTCTTGCATCGTGTTGAAATGCCGGTCCTTCCGTTCAGACTTTTTTATTCCTGAGAAGAACTGCATCCCACTCGCCTTGTGGATGGACTTTTCGATAATGTTTGTTGCGTCGTTATCGTAAAAATGCCATGGTGAAATAAGCTTATAGCTTTGATAACGCTTGCCTTCTTGCTCTACGCGGTTCATGAATTTTGTAACGTTGTTTTCAGCCTTCATTTCGAGGTAGAGCAATAGACCGTCCCGTTTCCAGTGCTTGAGCTTGCCCGTCTCGTCAAAGACAAGGGAAAGTCCCTTTTCTGCAATCGGGCAGCCTTCTGTTGTTGCGGCCGCATACTTGCAGGAGTAAAAATATTTATGAGAATACGGCTTTGGAAGCCCTTCGTGGGGTAATGTGTCACTTTTGATGTTGCCGCAGTTCAAACTGTCACTATAACATTTGGCTTGAGTGGGAAAGTGAAAAAGCGAATCATGAACCTGTTCCGGGACGGATGTAGGAATGACGATGTAGGATTCGTTCTTGTAGCGGAAACATTCAATGTCTTGATTGAGAACTTCGGGTGAGCCGACCATCGGGAGCCTTGTTCTGCTTGCGTACCGTGCGATACGGCAGCCTCCGTTGGTGTCTGGCTCGTAACAGGGGAAAATGTCTTTTGGCCCATCTTCAAGCAAAAGAGGGCAGCGTATTTTAGTGGCGATTCCGCCTCCTCCGCCACCAAGTAGGCCCGCGAGACCGTAGCATCCAACCTCTTCGGGTTCTAGCCAATAGTCATGTGCGAAAAGCGGTGTTGTAAGCATCGCGAGCGAGAGAATGACGTGCAAGGTTAGACAGCACGAACGCTTGCGTTCGTATTGGATAACCGCAGCAGTCAAGCCTCGAAGAGGGATGACTCTGTGAAAAATTCCCCTGGAATTTCGCATGGCTAAAATATATAAAGGATAAGAGGGATCTTTGCTTAATGAAGGTTAAATTTTGGGGAGTGTTACAAATATTGTAAATTTTGTTAGTTCTTTTACAAAAATTGAAATTCGGAATTTGGTTGAAATACGCATTTTTGTTGTTGTTTTACATTTTCTTTCCGCTTTTTCAATAATTGGCGGGTGCTTTCAAAAATTGGCACGAATTTTGCAATCTCCTTTCGCAAAAATAATAGCGCGCCTGTTTGCGCGAAAAGAAGAAAGGAATTTTATGCACGCACAAGCTCTTTACGATCCGGCCAACGAACATGACGCCTGCGGTGTCGGCTTGGTCGCCAATATTAATAATGTTGCTTCGCACCAGATTGTGCTTCAGGGCATTACTGTCCTGAAGAGGCTCATGCACCGCGGTGCAGCTGGTGGAGACCCGGAAACCGGAGACGGTGCGGGTCTTTTGCTTTCTATGCCGCATAAGTTCTTCCGCAAGGTGAACGCGAATTTGCCGGAACGCTATGGCGTGGCAATGTTCTTCGTCGAAAATACGCTCGAGGCGACCGCCTTCGATGCCGAAATCAAGCGCATCGCCGAATCCGAAGGCGTTCCTCTCGTGAACTTCCGCGAGGTCCCTGTCGATTCTTCTTCTATCGGTCACACGGCCCGCGAGACTTTGCCGCATATCCGCCAGGCATTCTTCGACGGTTCCAAGTTCGAAAACGATTCCGCTTTCGACATCAAGCTTTACGTGGTTCGCCGCTTGATCGAGAAGGCCTGCAAGGGCGTCTATGTCTGCAGCTGCAGCCGCCGTAGCATTGTTTATAAGGGTCTGCTTCTCGCTAGCCAGATTGAAGGCTTCTACAAGGACCTGAACGACCTTGACTTTGAAAGCCCGCTTGCCCTTGTTCACCAGCGTTACTCGACCAACACATTCCCGACCTGGCAATTGGCGCACCCGTTCCGTTACCTCGCTCATAACGGCGAAATCAACACGCTGCGCGGTAACCTGAACAGCCTTCGCGCTCGCGAACCGTACCTGAAGAGCGAACTCGTCGCAGCGGGTCGTAGCCTCCCGCATGCGATGATGATGCTCATGCCGCAGGCCTGGGGCAAGAAGCATTACCTCGGCCGCGACGTGCGTGGCTTCTTTGAATACGAATCCATGCTTATGGAACCGTGGGACGGCCCGGCCGCCGTGGCGTTCAGCGACGGCGTGAACGCGGGTGCGATCCTCGACCGCAATGGCCTCCGTCCGGCACGTTACACTTTATGTAAAGACGGTCTTTTCGTGATGGCCTCCGAAACGGGCGTGCTCGATCTCCGCGACGACGAAGTGGAAGAAAAGGGCCGCCTCAAACCGGGTGAGATCATCTACCTCGATCTCGAAAACCACCGTATCTTGAAGAACGCCGAAATGAAGGCGCAGGTGGCGAGAGCCAAGCCTTACCGCCGTTGGGTTGCCGAAAACAAGATGAGCGTCCGCGGCCTCTTCAGCGAAATCAACCCGTCCGATGTCCCGGAAGATATTTTGGTGCAGCAGAAGCGCTTTGGCTATTCTGCTGAAGACCTCTCTATCATCTTGCAGCCGATGGCCAAGAACGGTGCCGAGCCGATTGGCTCCATGGGTAACGACGCCGCGCTTGCCGTGCTTTCGGACAAGCCGCAGCCGCTGTTCAACTACTTCAAGCAGCTGTTCGCCCAGGTGACGAACCCGCCGATTGACCCGATCCGTGAAGAGCTCGTGATGAGCTTGACGACCTACATCGGTAACCACGGCAACATCCTCGAAGAAACTCCGGAACAGGCGCACCTTATCAAGATTCCGCGCCCGATCGTGACCGAAGATGAAATCCGCCGTTTCGAAAACATTGGCGACAAGGCCTTCAAGGCGAAAGTGCTCAAGATGCAGTTCCCGCTTGGCGGAAACGGCGAAGTGCTGGAAGCTGCCTTGCAGAACCTCGCCGGCGATGCCGTGCGTGCGGTGAACGACAAGTACGATATCATCGTGCTTTCGGACAAGAACATTGACTGGGGCTACGTGCCTATTCCTTCGCTCTTGGCGACGGCTAGCGTGAACCGCGCCCTGGTAGAAGCGGGCGTGCGCCCCGAAATCGGCTTGATTGTGCAGAGCGGTGAAGTCCGCGAAGTGATGCACTTTGCACTCCTCCTCGGTTTCGGTGCGACGGTCATTAACCCGTACCTCGCTTTTGAAACCATTACCAACATGTGCCACACCGGCGACCTGGATGTCGACCCGGTGACGGCTGCTGCAAATTATGTGAAGGCTGTGGACAAGGGCCTCCTCAAGATTATGTCGAAGATGGGTATCTCGACGCTCCGCAGCTACCGCAGTGCCCAGATTTTCGAAGCGGTCGGCTTGAACCACGAACTCGTCGAGAAGTTCTTGCCGGGTACCGCAAGCCGTATCGAAGGTATTGGCCTGGAAGAAATTGCCCGCGAAGTGGGCGAACGTCAGAAGATTGCATTTGCCGATGCAAGCAAGGTCTTGCAGTCGGGCGGCCAGTATGCATTCCGCAAGGAAGGGGAGAAGCACCTTTGGACTCCGCAGTCCTTGGCTGCATTCCGCCAGGC
>CACXKY010000082.1 GCA_902768325.1 Fibrobacter succinogenes | reverse complement strand
CCCAAGCCGGTTCCGCACTCACGTCTCCGAGAAGCATCATCGACTGGATCTTGAGCGTATGCGTCAGCGGGAGGATAAAGGCAAAACAGCGGACGGCAACGGGCATAGACATCACGGGGAACGTCTGGCCCGCAAAAGCGAAAGCCGGGCTCCCGATAACGCCCGCGGCACCGGTCGCAATTCTCATGACGCCCACCACACCGACAAAGACGAACCCGGCACCGGAACAAGCCAAAATCATGAACAGCTGTGCCGACGCCGTTATGACGAACTCGGCAAAAGTCATGGGTGCGAGCACGCGGTGGGAATAGGCATAACAGCCGACCATCCCGAGCCAAAGGATGATGTTCATCGGCAAAACGCTTGCAAGCCAAAACGTAAGCCTAGAACCGTTCGCATAGCCAAGCATTTCCTTGACGCGATGGTCACGCAGAGCAAACGACGCGACATACACACCGACAATCATCGCCGCCAAATGGAACAGCGCCGTCACCAAGCCGAGCGCGAGGAACCCTTGGTAATTGCCCTCGACATTGCCGATGGAATGGAGTTCCGTCTTCACCGGGTCTTCCATCTGCCCCGTAAAGAGTTCGCTCCCCACCGCCGAAAGGACCGCACGGATTTCCTTGGTCGCAAACATGTTGACCAGGTAATTCTGACCGCTGGAATAAACGGGGATGACAGGGCTTTCCAAACGGAGAGCGCGACGTTCCAGTTCATTCGGCAACACCAAAAAACTCTGGATATCCCCACGGATAACCGCGTGTTCGCATTCGCCCATATCGGAGCACATCATGCTGACCTTGAGCACCGGACTCGAACGCAGTTTGGATTCCAGACGGTTGGCCAGTTGGCTATCGTCCTGGCGAACAATCCCGATGGGAACATGCTGCACAATCTGCGAAGAGAACATATCCAGCGTGAAGACGGACACGCCGACAGGCAGCACGACAAGAATCATCCACAACACGATATTGTGGCTGAAATAAATCTTGCGGACTGTCTTTAAAAGTCCCTTGAGCAGCACGAGACGCCTCGCCTACTTAATAGAATCAAACGAAAGGAGGACGCTCATGCCCGGGCGCAGGTTTTCCACCTTCTGCGTGGGGCGCAGGCGCACTTCGAATGTCTTGAGGTCAAAGCCACCGCTTTCCTTGGAACTGCGCCAAGTGGCGTAGTCACCCACGGAAGCCATATAGCTTACCTCCATTTCGATATCCTTGTCCAGAGCGGGAACGTTCAGCATAAAGCGCTTTCCCTTCGAGACATTCTTGAGCATATCTTCACGGAGGTGGAATACCGCCCAGGAATCGTCGAGGTCGGTCACAGCGATAACGGGCATCCCGGAACCGACCACTTCGCCTTCTTCGACCAGCTTGAGCGAAACCTCACCGCTGATGGGGCTACGGATTTTTGTTTCTTCGAGGTAGGCGTCGACTTCGGCCGTCGCACCGCGGGCCTGCATCACGAGCGCGTTTGCGGCAGCCTTGTCTTCACTGCGGGCGCCGGCCACGGCCTGGTTGTACTGCGCCTTCGCGGCGTCGGCAGCGGACTGGCTCGCCTTCATCTGCGTTTCGGCTTCGTCCCTCTTCTGGAGCGGGAGCACGCCTTCGTCAAAAAGTTTCTGCACGCGGTCATAGGTGTTCTTCGCAAGCGTCGCCGCTTCCTGAGCGCGGTCGGCCATCGCCTTGAGCGCGGTGATGTCTTCGCTACGGGCTCCGTTGCGGGCCTTGCTCGCCTGGGCGCGTGCGGCACCGAGGGCGCCCTGGGCCTGAATCTTCTTCGCTTCGATTTCCGGGCTGCTGATAAGCGCCACCAGGGAATCCTTCAACACAATGTCGCCCTCGTGCACGAACAATCGTTCGATGCGGCCCGGCACCTTGCCGGCCACAAGCACGCGCCTTGCTTCCATCTGTCCTTGCAAGAACTGTTCGCGGGGAGCGGTGGCGAACTTCTGCAACTGCATGACGCCCAAAACGACCAGCGCGACGAGCGCCAGCACTATGATGACTTTGCCAACCATCTTCAACGCTTCAATCATTGTGCTTTCTCCGTATTAACATTTGTTTCCGGCGCCGCTGCAGGCGCCTGTTCTACCGCCTCCGTTGCCGCCGGGGTAGCGGGCATATCTTTACTCTCGGTAGCCGGAGCTGCCTGCGGGGCTTGTTCCGCCGGGGCCGCATTTTCGGCATTAGCTGCCGGCTGCGTCATAGGCAGGGGCAAGGTCGCCGCGGGAGCCGCAGGCGTTTCCGCAGGGGCGGCCTTCTCGACCGGGCGCAGGTCCTGCAACATCTGGCCTGCGTTCGCGACTTCGCCACAAGCTTCCAGCAATCCAAGCCAGGCAACCACCGCATCGAAATGCGCCTTCAAATCGGCCACCTGCAAACGCGACAGGGCCAGTTCCGCATCGACGACATCCAGGCCGGTCGCAAGTCCCGCCTCGTAAGCCTTCGTCTGGCTACGCAAAGCTTCATCGGCCAGTTCGCGCGTCTTCACGAGGCTCGTCAACCTGCCCTTGGCATGTTCCATCTCGCGCCAGCGCTTTTCTACCAGCAGGTCGATGTTATCGAGCGTCTGTTCTTCCATGCTGGCAAGCGAACGGTCAAGCGACTTTGCGCCCGCCACCTTGGAACGGGTTTCACCGCCCTTGAACAATTCCCACTGCATCTTGGCACCCACGGCCCATTCCGGCTCGAGGATGGTCAAATCCTTCGTATAGAGTTCCTTGTAGGCAAACAGGGCGACCGTCGGGAAGTAATCCGCACGGGCGGCGCTGACCGCATCCTGGCTGCGCTTGCGTTCCGTACGCAGCTGGCGCAAACCGGGGTGGTTTTCTTTCGCCTGCTTCTTGAATTCATCCATGGAGCGATTAATTTCGGGAGCTTCCACCGGAGTCACCGCCGTGATGCTCGTATCGGTATGCAAAAGGCTTGCAAGCGCCATTCGGGCCAGGGACTGGTCACGCAAAGCATCTTCGTAGGCGTTCTCCGCTTCGGCCAAGGCTACCTCGGCACGCAGGCGTTCCGACTTGCTAATCTGTCCACCCGCTTCCAGTTTCTTGGAACGTTCCAGGTGTTCTTCCAGGTTCCGCTTCGTCGTCTCGCGCATAACCGTGAGTTCTTCGGCCAGGCGCAAGGTGAAATACTTGGTCGCGACATCCATCAAGATGGTGTTCTGAGCCATGTCGAATTCAGCCTGACGGGCGGTTACATTTTCTTTCGCGGCA
The DNA here is from genome assembly GCA_902768325.1 of Fibrobacter succinogenes. Lineage (GTDB taxonomy): Bacteria > Fibrobacterota > Fibrobacteria > Fibrobacterales > Fibrobacteraceae > Fibrobacter > Fibrobacter succinogenes_A. Next base: position 7,122 of record CACXKY010000082.1, on the reverse strand, counting down.
TTGTAGGCGGAATAGATTTTCAAACCCGTAAAAATGGGCCAAACAGCCGTCAATCGGGCGTTGAAGAACACGTCATCCTGCACCTTCATGCTGAAATCGGTCTTGTTGAGCTGATCCGTAGTCGCCTTGCTCGCCCCTTCCGCATACTGTATGGCGGCATCATTCGCATCTTTGCTCGATACAACTCCGCTCCAGATTTCCCCAGCCCTTGAATCCACATAGGCCTTGGCTTGGGCCTCGGGCATCCCCGCCGCTTGCGCCTGCGCGACAGCATCCTGGTAAGCCTTGGCATAAGCCCCTTGATAAGTTGCAATATAGGCCCTGGAATAAGCGGATGCACCCGCAATATCGCTCAAAGGTTTCTGCAGCGTACTCAAGTCAATATTAATCGGGTCGTCAATTTTCGTAACACTTGCTGTCAGGGTAAGAGACGGCAAAAAGCGGGAGCGGGCCTCCGTCCGCCCACTTTCGGCCATTTCAACCTTGGCCCTTTCGGCCTTAATCTGGGAATTACCCGATTTGGCCATTTCCAAAGCATCCTGCAACGAAAGCGATGCAGAATGGGCGGCAAGAAAACCGCCAAAAATGCATAAAATAATTCGCTTCATAACAACCCCAAAAATACAAAAAATATAAAACAGGAACACCCCGGACTATGCCGGGGTGTTAATTTCCGTTGACAAGGTATCAAATTTTGCCGATAGTCGGAGCAGCGGCCTTCCAGGCCTTCGCTTCGTAACCCATCGTCGTCTTATCGACACGCTGCAGGCTGAAGCCGGCACCATCCGCATCGACAAGGCCCGCCCACGCATCAGAATAGAGCGTCGCATCGTGCCAGATGTAGAAGTACTGGACACCATCCTTCGTGTCTTCCTTGGCGAAAGGTTCCTTGACGGCGATGGTTTCGCTACGGTTCGAGAGTTTTCCCTTGTAGGTGACAATGTCGACCGACGCCGGGATGGAATAGGCAGAACGGACAACGTTCGGGCCCCATTCCGTCAAGCCGAGATTCAGCATGTCTGCCGGATCGAGGGTTTCCGGAATCAGGAGCATCAGGGCACCCGCCTTGATGACGGCCGAAGAAGCAAATTCCAGGTTGATACCTTCAACCTTCCAGCCCTTCGAAAGGTTGGTTGCAGAACTGTAGAGCGAAACATCCTTGTCCGTGCTGTTCACGATTTCCATGAATTCGAATGGAATATCGTTCGCATTGGACCCCGGATGGTAATAGATTTCGTTGATATAGACAGAGCCAATCTTGAGGGCAGCATTGGCAGCACCCGGAGTTGCCGAAGCAAGGGGGCCCTGAGCCGTAGAGCCGTCCTTCAAATCAACCAATCCGCTCGGGCCTTCGTAGGCAGGCAGCCAAATGCTGGATTCTTCGCCCTCACCCGGACCATAAAGGTAGAATTCGCCACCCTGGTTGCTCACCACCAGTTCTTCGTCGAAATTTTCGACGGCATCGAGAACGAGGAAGCCCTTGGCCGGCACGACACCCGACGTAATATTCAGTTCCTGGTTGCGGCGCTTCACCTTGAGCTTCCAGCCCGTAATGTCGGCGTCGGCATCACCGGCGTTGTAGAGCTCAATCCAGGCGTTTTTTCCCGTAGCGTTCGGCATGACTTCGTTAATGCGGATCTTGCTGCCGTCGAGCCATTCGTCACCGCCTACACCCGGATTTCCAAGATTCTTCTTGCTGGCGCCCCAGGAAAGCGGCTGTGCGGCATTGCCACCCTTATAGACAAGGGTACGGCCCTTACCATCGGCAAGGCTCGGCCAAGGAGGTTCGTTACCGAAGGCACAGCTCACGTCACCTTCGCCATCAATCTTCACGTTCACCACGTCGCCTTCGTTGGGGAGTTTCATGTTCGCCGCGTCATCCCACGGTCCAAACAGACGGCCCTTGAAGTCCGGATAGGTTTCCTTGAACTTTGCCAAGTCGTTAGCCACCACGATGTATTCGCCCTTCTTGAGGGGTTCCGCCGGGAAGGTGTAATCAATGGCACCGCTCAAGTGGAGCAGGAAGTTCTGCATGTTATCCATGTCCTTACCGCCGGCGATATAGATTTCAACCCATTCGAGGGCAGAACCATCGGGAGCATTGTACATGATTTCGGAGCAGCCCATCACCGGAGGGTCCGTATTGGCGACGGACGAACTCGAAATAAGCGAAGATTCGCTACTAGTACCCGTGCTATTGCTGGAAGTGGCCGGAGCGGAACCGCTGGAACCAGTGGCACTACCGGGTTCGGCAGAACTCGTCGGGTCCTGGACCTCGGACGACGGAGTCTCGTTTTCCGGTTCGGTAGAGCTCTTGGAGTCTTCCGAGCAGGCGACCATCATCATTGCAGAGACGGCCGTTGCGACTAGTAATTTTTTATTGAGCTTCATAGGGATATCCTCTCAAAACACCTTTTCAATCTATAATTTTCTTTTAAAAATTGCCAGCCAATTTCGTCCAATACGGACTTTTAAATCGGCGCGGATTCTCGTAAACGCGCTTCCATTCGGCGGCAGCATTGCCAAATTTCGAAAAAGCGCCATGTTTCAAGTTGAATTTCTTGATTAAATCGAACATCCAGTACGGAACCTGTGAGCACGGGCACTTCAATTCGAGCACGGCGTCCATACCCGGCAAGAAAAACCTCGGCAAGCCCGTGGAATGCATGTACTGCGGTTCCACCGTATAGTCAAAGCCGTTTTCTTCGCGGAAACGCATACCCGTATCGATCGTGACGCGAGAATACTCTTCGCGCAGTCCGAACCAGGCGCGACGCTTATACTGCGTCAACAGGCGCGGGTGCGCCCCGTGGAGTGAGGTCTTGTACAAAAAGTCCTTGAGGTACATGCGGTCCTTGTCCGTCTTGCAGGGCCATTCCTCGGGCTTCATATTCCAGACTTCACCGGGGTTGATGCCCTTGATAGTCGCGCGGCTCTTGTAGCAAATGCTGCGGATCTTGCGCTTGACTTCGAAATGGAATGTTCCGTCCTGTGCGGGGTGTTCGCCGTAGGTGCGGATGCGCATGTTGAAACGGTCCAAGAGCTGCTTCTTTTTCCAGCCGAGGAACGTCCACTTGGGGCTATCCAGATACAGGTTCGTGATGTAGTAGAACCCACCGGGAGTAATCTTGGAATAATAGTCCTCTTCACAATAGGGTTTCAAGAACTCGCCAATGGCGTCAGCCCATTCCACAGGGATGTGGTACTTGAGTTCGAACCTTTCGAGAAGGCTAAATCCACGAGCTTCAGCCATTACTTAAGACCTTCACGAAGATGGTTGGAAACACCCTGACGCGCCAAGCCGCCCGCATAGTCCAGGAGACCGAGATAACGCACAAAAATGTCGTATTCGAGTTTCACAGCCTTCATGTCGCTTTCCAAGGAGCTTTCCTTGGCACGGAGCAGCAAGAGCGGATCGGAACCGGCATTGCGCGCAAACTGTTCCATGAAGCCGCTTGCGTTCACCTGTTCGGCATAATCCTTCTGCACCTTCCATTGGCCAATCAAGGCCAAAATTTCCTCGGTCAGGCGGGCAACCTTCTGGTTTACCTCGCGCACATCATCCAGATAGTCGCTTTCGGCATCGAGGGTGGCCACCTGCTGGCGCAGGTCGCTATCCTTGTTGCTGTCGAAGAATGGCAGGCGCACGGCGAGGTTCAAGAAGAACTTGTCAGCCGTCTTGCGGTTATCCTTGTCCGGAACAAGGACGTCAACCGACTTAGCACAGTTAAGACGGTTTTCGCAGCCGGTTTCCTTTTTGAAATCGTCAACGTAATCGGAGTACTCGCCCGTACCGAACACATCATCAGCGTAAAGAGTCTTGTACTTCTCCATGAGGGATTCAATCTGCAAGGAATAGCCAATACCGATATGCGAGATGTAATCGCGGCCCTTGCTCACATCCTGTTTCGCGCGGGCCACTTCGCTGTCACGCTTGCCCTTCGCCATGGCCACCTGCGGGAAGTTTTCGCTCACTTCCACACCGCCAGAAAGATTCTGTTCCAATTCTTCCATTGTCGGGAGGAAAGCCGTATCGAGATCGACACCTTCAAAATCGGGCACCCAGATTTTCATCTTGAGTTCAGCATCGCGCAGCGCCGTGCTGTCCGAAAGCAGGTCGGCCTTGTACGAGGCGCTCTTCTCAAGCGCCGTCATCAGGTCTTCCGGATTGAACGTCGCCGACCCGGATTTGAGGTGAAGCACTTCGACTCGGTCGGCATTGACCTGAGCCAACTGCTTGTTGATTTCGTAAATCTTCTTGCGCAGCACGTAGCGCACGCCTCTTTCGTAGCGGTCATAAAGAAGCAGAGAACGCTCAACGGCAAATCGAGCCTGTTCATAGTTCTTTTCGGCCTCGTAGCGGGCCCTGTCGGCGCTACCTTCGCCAAACGTCTTGGGGGTCATACGCAATTCAAAATCGTGCTTGGCAAAGCTGAAACCGTCCAGCTGGTAACGGAGCTCCAGCTTGTCCCAGAGTTTGGTTCCCTGCGAAGAAGAAGTCGCCTCGGCACGCTTCTGGGCGGCCATATAACGGGGATCCTTTTCGGCAGACTGAATCAACTGGTCCCACGTGAGCGGGCCGGCAAACACAGCAGCAGAAAGAGCGAGAGGAAGAATGGCAACAAACCTCATTACTTCTTACCATCCTTAACGAGAATCTTGCCGTGGACTTCGGCAATGGACACCATCTCGCCCAGCAGGAACGGATTGTCCTCAGGAATCTTGATAGTCACTTCACGGCCGTACACCGGAAGTTCGGGCATTTTCCACATACGGGTCGGGAACGGGACGATACGGCTGGAAAGGCCGACAACTTCACCCTTCACGGCCTTGCCCGTACCGGCAAGCGTAGTCACCTTCACGGTTTCACCCACATCCATGTTCTGGTAAATCTGTTCGTTGATATAGCCGCGCACGAGTGTCGGGCGCTTGTGGGTAAGCGTCACAATCGGGGCGAAGCTCGAAACCTTCTCGCCGTCACGCACGTTCACGTCACCGACGACCCAGTTTTCCTTCGCCACCTGGATAAGGTCTTCCTGCTGCTTCTGGAGTTCGGCGAGTTCCTTCTTGAGGTTCTCGGCTTCGCTCTTGCCGCTCGTCTTCTGGAGCCTGCCGCTACCGCGCAGCAAGGCAATCTGTTCGTTTGCGCTCTTGGTCGCAAGCGCGAGTTCGTTCTTGAGGCTCTTGATGCGCATGGCCATGGCGTCGTTGCCGTCACCTTCGGACTTCGAGTTCGAAAGGCTCTTGAGCTTGGCAGAAATGGCCTTGTTGTTCTGGTATTCCGTCTCGAGGTTCCTGATTTCGACATTCAGCGCGAGCCTGCGCGTTTCCAGGTTCGCCTTGACTTCGGCCACCTTCTGGTCGATTTCGGCGGAACTCAGGTTGCTGCGGCCCTCGATGGCATCGAGTTCACGGGTCACTTCGGAAATGCGGAGAGTGAGGTCGGGACGGTTGATTTCGACAATCGTATCGCCCACCTGGACTTCCTGGCCAGGCACCACGTGCACCTTCACGATTTCCGTGGCACTCGGCACACTGATAATCGTCTCGCTCGCTTCGGCGATACCGCGGAACATGGCCACCTTGCCCTGGTAAACAAAGCCGAGGACGATGGCGAAAACGACACAGATAATCCAAGCAATGGAAAGCTTGTGACCATAAACATAGGCAACACCCGCATTGTTCTTGTGGGCATTCCAGAAATTATCGAGGAGATCTTCCAAAAAACGCATTGTCTATCTCCTTACATCTCAGTGGTGGCGTCCTGCATCATGAACTGCACGTCCGAGATGCCTTCGAGCTTGGAAAGTTCGTTTAAGATTTCAGCAGCGGGCTTGGTCGCACGGAGGCGGACCTGATAGGCCACATCGAGCCTTGTACCGCCGTCGACTTCTCGCATGGTAATCAAGATGAACGTCTTGAGGCTCGTCTTCATGATATGTTCGACCTGTTCGCGGACCGGGCCTTCGTTCGGGAGGGCGAAGCGGAGCATGCCATCAAAAAAGTGCTTGGTACCGAGACCCGTACGGGAAAGCAAGAAAGCGACACAGCAGAAGGCGATCGTACCGCCAACCGCGGCACCCCAGGCATACACACCGCAACCGATGCCCGCACCTAGCGCAGCGAATATGAACATGATATCTCGCGGGTCCTTGAAACTCGTACGGAAACGGACCACCGAGAGCGCACCCATCATGCCCAGACCGCGGCCGACGTTATCGCCGATGGCCTGCATGATCATCGCAGCCGCAACCGCACTCAAGACGATGCCCTGGACGAAGTTGCGGGAATAGGAAAGCCCGAGGAAGGTCTTTTCATAAGTCCAACCGATGGCGGAAGACAGGATGAAGGCCAAGCAAAGCGTATAGGCCAACGTAATAATCGTGGCGTTGGTCGTGCTGGATTGTACAGCAAGAAGGTCTAACATTATGCACACTCCCGTGATAGGATTCAGTTAAAACATTTATCCATAAGATACTTAAGTTTTATTGGACCCATCGGAAAAAAGCTCCTTTAATTTACCTTTTTTGGACGAATCCACATTGCATACCCAAAAATAAACAAAAGGTGCCTAAAATAGATGTAAATATGCGATAACAAAGCATTCTCCGTTGTAAAGGAATACACCGATAACACGCTTTTTACACATATTTTCCGCATCGTCTACAGCCCGTTTGGAGCATCCTGCAACAAGTCGGATTTTACACCGCCAAACGGCATCGCAAGCAAATGTTATTTTATTCTTTTTTCCTCCCTACAACCGCGAGGACAACAAAAAAAGATGGTCGAAACCATCTTTTTTTCAAATTCAAGATTTGAAGAAGAAACAATCTTCTTCGGGGCTTGGAAAAGGAACCTAGCGAGAGCAGGAGCCGAGCCCCCGTAAAAACAAAAAAAAGATGGCCGGAGCCATCCTTTTTTATCAAATCCAAGATTTGAAGTTTACTTCTTCAGGAATTCATTAATTCCCGCGGCGGCTCTACGACCTTCTCCCATTGCCAAAATGACAGTGGCAGCGCCGAGCACGATGTCACCACCGGCGTAGACCTTTTCCATAAAGGTCTTGTTGGCGGTTGCATCTTCGAGAAGGATGTGACCCTTCTTGTCGACGGAGAGTTCCGG
>CACXKY010000081.1 GCA_902768325.1 Fibrobacter succinogenes | reverse complement strand
GCTTGGCCCGAGTTACCTCCACGGTATTACGGCCGACGGAAAAACGCTCGCCTATTGCGCCGAACGGAACGGTGAATACGATATCTACACCATCCCGGCGGAGGGCGGTAACGAAACGCGGTTGACGTTTGCGCTTGGGCTGAACGACGGCCCGGAATACGATTGCGACGGTGAATACATCTGGTTCAATTCGGTACGTACTGGGCGTATGCAGGCCTGGCGCATGAAGGCCGACGGTTCGGAACAGCAACAGATGACGGTCGATTCGCATTGGAACACCTGGTTCCCGCATATCTCTCCAGACCGCAGGAAAGTCGTGATGCTCGCTTACCACGAAAGCGATGTGCGCCCAGGCGAACACGTACCGAACAAGGACGTGGAAATTCGCCTGATGGAAGGGAGTGATTCTGCCCGACCGCGAACCATCCTCAAGCTCTTTGGCGGGCAGGGGACCATCAACGTGAATTCATGGGCGCCCGATAGCCGTCGGTTCGCCTTCGTGAGGTATGCGAAGTAAGTCTACTTCGCGATCCTGCTATCGAGGAAGTTGAACATCGCCTTGTAGGCGTTGTCGCGGGCGGGCTTGTGCGAAAGAATCAGGTCGTGGAGGCCGCCTTCGATTTCTTCAAGCCGCACGCTTGCACCGAGGTGCGAACCGAATTCGCGGATGTGCTCTACGTTCAAGACGCCATCGCAGTAGGTGTACTCTTCGCTCCAATCGTCATCGCGGTAGCTACAGCCGCTATGCATCACGAGAACGGAGGGCGTAAGGCGGAGTCCTTCTTGGATTCGGACGTGCCCGTTGTGGATGGCGCGAATCCAGCCGAGGTCAATCGCTAGGCTACCGGGGAGTTTATATTTATGGTCGTAATCCCATTCACCGCCTTCGCTCTTGTGTAGGCTCTTGTCGTAGTTCAAGTTTTCGCTACGCGGGATTCCCAGGTTCGGGAACAGCCTTCCCAGTGCCGAGAGCGCAGGGACGGCAATACGGCGGAGCGGCCAGACATAGTTCATCTCTAGGAAGGGGCTGTTGAGAATGATCGCCGCAAAGGCAGAACCATTGTCGCGGTCGGCTGCGTAGAGGCATGCAATCAGGCCGCCGGTACTGTGCCCGATCAAGACTATCGGTGTGGAATCGCCTTCGGTGCGGCGGATAAACGCAATGCTCGAATCGAGTTCGGCATAGTATTCCGCAATATCGCGAAGTTCGCCCATCGTTTCTCCTTCGCGGTAAGAACGCCCGTATTTATGCAAATCGATGGCGTAGAAGGCGTAGCCTGCGGAATCAAAATGTTCCGCCAGTTCGCGCTGGAAGAAGTAGTCGTTGAATCCGTGGATGTACAGCGCCGCCGCCCTAGGTTTGGATTTCTCCGCGACGGAATCTGGTTTGTTTACCGCGACGGAATCGGTTGCGGTGGCCGCAGTCGAATCGACGGCCTGTTCTACGGGGTTGTAAATTACGAGCGTCGCATGGTATTGCGCGCTATCGCCGGCCTCGATGGAATGGATGTAGAACGGGGTTCCGAGGAACGGGTCCGGCGGTAAAGCGGAAACATCTGCGGCTTGCAGGCTTTGAACGGCTGCAAGCGCGAAAGTAAGGGCGAGAATTTTGGGAAAGTTCATAGATGCGTTTAATATAAAATATTAAGCGCAAGGGCTTGAACGGGTGTGCCGTTTATTTCTTCTTTTTTTTGCCCGGAGGGCCCGGCATAAAGGGGCTCGAGGCTTCGGATTTCTTGGCAGTCGCTTCGCTTAGGGTCTCTTGGCTTACGACAACGGAATCGCCGACAGAAAGTCCCTTCAGAATCTGGATGTTCACGCCGTCGCTGATACCGGTCTTGACCGGGCGCGGGGCGGCCTTGCCGTCGATGCTTACCCAGACCATGTTACCACTCGGTTTCTTGCCGTCGGCGCGCTTCTTGAAAGTGCCCGGCGGGCCGAATTTTCCGGGACCGCCCGGAGGTCCGAATCCTCCCGGGGGAGGGCCATTCATGTCGCCTGGAGGGGGCGGGAAATCTCCCTTGGCGAACTCGCCGCCTTCGGGGCGAGGCGGGCGCGGGAAATTCTTTGGGTCGGCCATCGGGGTTCCGTCGGCGGGTGTGAACTTGAGCGCCTTTACGGGAATCGCGATGGCGTCTTCCACTTCTTGCGTTACGATGGTGCAGGTGGCCGTCATGCCGGGGAGCAGTTTCTGGTCGGGGTTCTCCGCCGAAATTACAACGGTGTAGGTCACCACGTTGCTTGTGGTTGTGGGGCTCAGGCGCACTTCTTGCACCGTGCCGCTAAATTTGTCTTCTTGGTAGGCGTCCACCGTGAATTCTACGCGTTGCCCTGCTTTGACCTGCCCGATATCGGCTTCGTCCACATCGGCCATCACCTTCATTTGGCTTAAGTCCTTGGCGATGATGAACAAGGTCGGGGTACTCATGGAAGCGGCCACAGTCTGGCCCACGTCTACGGCGCGCTTTAGGACGACTCCGCTGATCGGGCTCTTGATGGTGGCGTAACTCAGGTTGAGCTTTGCCTGGTTCACTTCGTTCTGGCTCTTTTCGACGGCAAGCTTAGCCGAATTCATGTTGTATTCGGCGGTCTCGAGATCGACGGCGCTTGCAGAATTGCTTTCGGAAAGCTTCTTGATGCGGTTGTAGGTGGATTCCTTGAACTTGAAATCCGACTGTGCGGCTTTATAGGCGATTTCGGCTTGCGTGAGCGTGGCACGGAGTTTCGACTTGTCGAGTTCCGCGATGACTTGGCCCTTGGTTACCTTGGTATTGAAATCGACATAAATCTTGCTGATGTCGCCCGATACCTGCGTACCCACTTCCACTTGGTCGACGGGTTCAAGCGTTCCTGTGGCAGAAATCGTGGTGGCGATGGTCGCGAGCGTGACCTTGGTGCTTACAAGTGGGCCTGCCGCTGTATCTGCCTTTGCGTCAAAAAAGAATTTCTTTACACCGAATGCGATAGCCGCAAGGATTGCGATGACAATAATGATCTTGAGCAACTTTTTCATACGACAGACCAAAAATAAAAAGAATTACCAGTGTTATCGACTATTTAGGTGCGTGGGGGCGAGGTTTGGTTGCCTTTTGTGGATGGCCAACTTGTGGTGTGATGTAGGAAAATTTCCTTTATTATACGAAGTGTATTATTACGGAGAAAATTTTTTATAAAATTTGTAAAAATGGTGATTTTTATATAAAAAATCGACGTTTGTATAATAAAACATATTGACTGGGACTGAAAAACATGGTAAATTATAGGTATGAAACCAATCACTGAATATCAAGACTATCGCAAGTACATGAGCGATTATTACGAAGAACGCAAGCGTTGTTCGATTTTTTCCTGGCGTGAGTTTTCCCGCTTGGCCGGGTTCACTTCGCCTAACTATATACAATTGGTTTGCGAAGGCAAAAGCGGCTTGAGCAAGAAGGGCGTTGAAGGGGTGGCCAACGCCATGGGGCTTGAAGGCGCCGACCGCGACTATTTCCGCGCGATGGAGCAGTTCGGGGATGCCAAGAGCGATGAAAAGAAAAAGCTCGCATTTCACGAGATGCAGAAACTCGCCAAGGAAAATCATTTGCGCGTTGTCGATTCCGAAGCTTTCCAGTATTTTGAATCGTGGGTGAATCCTGTTATGCGCGAACTCGCCCCGATCATGCCGGGCGCAAAACCGCTGGAACTCTCACGCCAGTGCTATTCGGCCGTAAGTGCGACCGACGTCCGGCATTCTTTGGATTTTATGGTCCGCGCGGCTTTCTTGAAGAAGACGGGCGAAGATTCCTATGAGCAGACCGATAAAATCGTGACGGGCTCTTCCAAGGCGATTCCGTTGGCGATGCGGTCGATGAACCGTCAGATGTCGCAACTGGCTATAGAGGCGATTGACCATCTGCCGCCAGAAAAGCGCCATATGACGGGGGTGACGCTCGGTATGTCCGAACCTACGTACCGGTGGCTTATTCGAAAGCTTGAAATGCTCCGACAGCAGGTGGTTGCTATCGCCGCGAAGGAAAAGGGATACGACAAGGTCTATCGTTTGAATTTACAATTGTTCCCGCTGACTAAGGGGAAGGAGGCTTAATATGAAAATCATAAACAAAATAATCCTGGCGGGATTGGCGGTCCTTTGGACGGCTTGTTCCAACGATGTCAGCGATGAATCGAGCTTTTCCGGTGCGACTACGGAGCCGAATTCTTCACCGACAGCGCAGTTGACGGGAGAGCAGAAAGTCATTTTGGCAAGGTCGCTCGTTTCTATGATGGATCCGTCGCTAGCAGATTCATTAAAAGATCTCTTTATTTCTGCATACGAATCGTCTGGTTATAAGGTGAATAGTCTTTATAAAGAATATATTAATCCTCTTCCGTGGAGTATAAAAACTAGCCGGGTAGATAGTTATCAAAGCAGAGATGGACGTAAAGTTTGTGATGTCGTGAATTTTGCAGAAGAAAATGGCGTAGAACGGCCTGGCGTGTTGCGTGCAACGTCATATGATGAAATTGATCACGAATGCTATCACCATAATAATCCGGGCCAGAAATGTGCCGAAGGGGACGCAGACGAGGATTATCTCTATACGCATCATTTTGAAACCATTCTTGAAACCAAAATTGTTGATGTCGACGGAATTTCCATCTTGGTAAATAGTATAGCCTCATTGAGAATGAGAGATGCTTTCTGGGGATATGACGTTTCATGTGTCGAAGCATATAACCAATTTAAGCAGTCTTGTGAGGCTTCGAATGGACTCCTTTGGGATTATGGAGATGGCTGTTCCCGGAATGATTTGGAGATGATTTGTACATCTTTCCTCCCTGAAGGTGAAGCTTGGTATGATGTCGTGAACTCTTATGGCCAGGAATATCATGATTTCTGTCTTCAAGATTCCATAAACTATGCTCCGTATGACGATCAATATTACGTTTGGGTCAATCCTTATACGGATCAGACATATTTGGATAGTTTGAACAGAGTCGCCAATGCGGAAAGTGAATGGGCTAATACTTTAAAGCGCTCCACAAATGCTTATAGGTGGCAGTTCTTGGTAGCCGATAGTACGGTCAGATATATTCCTGAAATTAATGGAGGAGTGGGATTGGCTTATAATACATTGCCAAATACTCCAATTGCAGATACATACCGCAATGAGGGCGTTTATGTGTTGCCAGATTCGTTAGTGACAACGTTCTTCCCCAAATTGGCCGATTATCAGGCCACGTTGGAGGAGTTCAGACGGGCACGTGCTTCGAAGAATTCAATTTTCTATCTAATTGTCTTAAAGGACGTTGGTGCTAAGGGCCATTCATTAAATTATTTTGACGAAGATGGACTTTATATAACCGATATCGTGAAAAGCGGAAATTGCCCAGAAGATACGACCGTTCACTATCCTATGATTTTGCTGGCGGATTCACCTGATTGGGATGTCTTGAATCGCCCCATTGTAAAAACGACTTATGTGAGCGACAACTGGAATTGCGACAAACCGGAGACTCTTGACAAAATAGAGCCGTACGGTGAGTGGATTGATTCTAGGATATACAGCTATAATGAATATGTAAAGCTGTTTGGTGCTGACTAATTTCATCTTCTAAAAAGAATCGATATCATCAAGAGGGGGAGGGTCAACCTTGCGAAAAGCGGGGTTGACCCTTTTTTTTCTATTTTTATGGTGTATGAATACTAAAATCTATTACACCCTTACGGACGAGTCGCCGTTCTTGGCTACTCAATCCCTGTTGCCCATCGTGCGCGCTTTTGCGAAGTCTGCTAATATCGATGTGGAAACCAAGAATATTTCCCTGTCTGGCCGCATTCTGGCCGCTTTCGGCAAGGCCGACGACGACCTCGCATTCTTGGGCAAGCTCACGCTTGAACCGGATGCGAACATCATCAAGCTCCCGAATATTTCTGCCTCGGTGCCGCAGCTCAAGGCCGCAATCGCCGAACTCCAGAAGAACGGCTTTGACGTCCCCGATTATCCGGACGCTCCGGCCACGGACGAAGAGAAGGCTATCCGCGCCAAGTACGACAAGGTGAAGGGCTCTGCTGTGAACCCGGTGCTCCGTCAGGGCAATTCCGACCGCCGCGCCCCCAATGCCGTGAAGAACTATGCCCGCAACAATCCGCATAGCAACGGTAACTGGAACGAATCCGTGAAGACTCATGTGGCGAGCATGCAGGCGAATGACTTCTACGGCAACGAAAAGTCCATCACGATGGCCGAGGCCGATACGTTCAAGATTGAATTCGTCGACGAAGCTGGCGCCGTGACGGAACTCCGTGCCGCCAAGCCGCTCCTCAAGGGTGAAATCATCGATGCGACCGTGATGCGCATGGCCGCCCTCGAAAAGTTTATTGCCGATGCCATGGCTGAAGCCAAGGCCAAGGGACTCCTCTTCTCCGTGCATCTGAAGGCCACGATGATGAAGGTCTCCGACCCGGTGCTGTTCGGTGCCTTTGTGCGCGTGTTCTTCAAGGATGTGTTCGTGAAGTACGCCGACCTGTTCAAGGAACTCGGTATCGATGCGAATAACGGCCTCGGCGACTTGTACAAGCGCTTGGAAGGCAATGCGAAGGAAACCGAAGTCAAGGCCGCCATTGACGCTGCGCTCGCTGCTGGCCCGGACCTCGCGATGGTCGATTCTTCCAAGGGCATTACGAATCTGCATGTGCCGAGCGACGTGATTATCGACGCTTCTATGCCGGCAATGATTCGCAATTCCGGCTGCATGTGGAACAAGGAAGGCAAACTGCAAGAAGTTGTTGCCTGCATTCCGGACCGCTGCTACGCCGGCATCTACGACGAAACGATTGAATTCTGCAAGCAGAACGGCGCGTTCGACCCGAAGACGATGGGTACCGTGCCGAACGTGGGCCTCATGGCCCAGGGCGCCGAAGAATACGGCAGCCACGACAAGACGTTTGTCGCCAAGGGCAAGGGCGTTATCCGTGCCGTGAACAGCAAGGGCGAAGTCCTCTTGCAGCAGGATGTTGAAGCTGGCGATATCTTCCGCATGTGCCAGGCCAAGGACGCTCCGGTGCGTGACTGGGTGAAGCTCGCCGTGACGCGTGCCCGCCTTTCGAACACTCCGGCGATTTTCTGGCTCGATCCGGAACGCGCTCATGACCGCGAAATCCAGAAGAAGGTGGAAGCCTACTTGCCGGAACACGACCTCAAGGGTCTCGACATCAAGATTATGAGCCCGCGCAAGGCGATTGTCGAAACGATGAAGCGTGCGAAGGCCGGTCTCGATACCATCGGTGTGACGGGCAACGTGATGCGCGACTACCTCACGGACCTCTTCCCGATTCTCGAAGTCGGTACCTCGGCTAAGATGCTTTCCATCGTGCCGCTCATGGCTGGCGGTGGCCTCTACGAAACGGGTGCCGGTGGATCTGCTCCCAAGCAGGTGCAGCAGTTCCTCGCCGAAAACTACCTCCGCTGGGATTCCCTCGGCGAATACTTCGCGCTTGTACCCGCATTCGAACAAGTGGCGCTGAAGGAAGGCAACAAGAAGGCCAAGGTCTTGGCCGATACGCTTGACGCTGCCAACGGCAAAATTCTCGAATTCAACCGCACGCCGGCCCGCAAGATCGGTGAACTCGACAACCGCGGTTCGCATTTCTACCTCGCTCTCTACTGGTCGCAAGCGCTTGCCGCCCAGAAGAACGATGCGGAACTTGCCGCCAAGTTCGCCCCGGTTGCGGCCGCTCTGGAAGCGAAGGAAAGCGAAATCGTCGCCGCTCTCGCTGCCGAGCAGGGCAAGCCTGCCGATATTGGTGGTTACTACCTGCCGAAGCCCGAACTTCTGAAAAAGTGGATGCGCCCGGTGGAAGCGTTCAACGCCGTCATCGACGCCATCTAGTTTCACCAATGTAACGGTAAAGGCTGCATCGGAGTGGAAGGCTGAATATGGAAGTGAATCCTATCGGAACATTTCACGGCGATGCGGTCTACAAATATGACGCTCCCCGACAGGGGCGTCTTTTTGCTGGGCATCCGGGACGCATTGAACTCAATCCGGGTTGTAACTTCGAGACGGCGCTCCGCGACCTCGATGGCTTTGAACGCCTTTGGGTGATTTTCCAGTTCCACGAAAACGAAGGTTGGCGCCCGACGACGCGCCCGCCGGTACCGCCTAAGGGCCGTGACCGCGTGGGGACTTTTGCAAGCCGGAGCCCATACCGTCCGAACCCGATTGGGCTCAGTTGCGTACGACTCTTGAAAATAGAAGGCCTTACGTTGTTTGTGGACGAGGCGGATTTGCTTGACGGCACTCCCGTGCTGGATATCAAACCGTATATCCCGATGGCGGATGCCTTCCCGGACGCGAAGGCGGGCTGGGTCGAAGAACAGGTGGGCGACTTGTGGACGGTGGAAATGTCGGACGCTTTTGCGGAACAGAGCCGCTGGATTGCAGAGCGGAGCGGGTTCGATCTGGAAAGTTTTGCCAAGGTCCAGCTTTCACGCGGGAATTTCTCGAAGGATGTATTTGACAGCTCGCGTCGTCGTTTGACGATTGATGAGGCTGCCTGCACGGGCGTGCTCGCATACCGCACTTTCCGCATTCATTTCAGTTACGATGAAAATGTACGGACGGTTTGCTTACAGCGTGTTACGAGCGGTTATCTTGCCGAAGATTTGAACGAAGGTGCCGAAGACAAATACGGCGACAAGGACCTTCATAGGGCTTTTTTGAAGGTCTTTCGCTAAACAAGAATATTCCAAGTTGGAACTTTACGACGCACAAGTGAGTTTCCACTTGAAGTAACCTGCGATTTGTAGCGGATGGTTGAAGGTGCCGTCCGCTATTTTCTTTTGCAATTCTTCGTCGCTCAATTCGCGTGATTCAATATCTTCGGTGCTGTCGAAGTGCGTGCTTCCGCCCTTGACAACGTTATCGATAAAGACAACATGGAACTTGCCGCGGTGTCTGTCCGGATTCACGGGGTAGACCCCGAGATACTTGACGTTTTCGTGGGTGCCGCAGAAAGCCACTTCTTCTTGCAACTCGCGCAGGGCGGCCTGTTCGGGCGATTCGCCCTTGTCAAGAATCCCAGCGGGGAACTCAAGCGCAATTTGTCCGGAACCGTGGCGGTATTGCTCTGTCATGATCCACTTGCCTTCGGCGGTGCGGGCAAGAATCAGCACCCAGTCGGGTTGCCATAACGTATAAAAGTCGTCGATGACTTTGCCGTTGGGGAGTTGACATTTCTCCTTGGCAACTTTCAGCCAGGGGGCGTCTACCAAGTATTCTTTCTCAAGTAATTTCCAAGGTTCCATGCGAAAGAATGTAGTAAAAGAATAAACTCTAGGGGGCCTTCGTGGTGAGCCGGAACACACCTGCGGATGAACTTTGGTGGGATTTGGACCATTTGGAAAAAATAAGTGTAGTTTATCCATCATGAGCGTTTTTTCTTTTTATGCAGAAGTCAGTATCGGGTGCGTGTGCGTCTTGATGGTCCTTTTGTATAGCATCAAGAGACTCCCGACACCGCAGCTGAAGTTCACGTTGTTCCACAGGCTGGTGCTGTGGCATGCCCTCTACTTCTTGAGCGATTCGGTTTGGGCGATGGTGAATGACGGTGTCATTCCGAAAAATACGTTCAGCGTCTTGGCCGTGAATTATTCGAATGCGGTTATTTTGGCGGCCCTGTTCTATAGCTGCTTTATCTATGCGGAAATGAGTACGCGGCCGGAGATGACGCGCATGCAGATTCGTTGCCTCCAGGCGAAGTTGCGGATTCCGATTTTTGTGGAAATGGTAATCTTGCTGGTTTCGTTCGTGGCTGCCCCCGATTTCTGGCTTGACAAGGACCTGGAACCGCGAGACCTCTATTACTTTATTCTAGCGTTCATCCCGATTGTCTATATCATGGTGGTGACGGTCCGTTGCATTGCGCGCGGCCTCAAACCGGAAAACCGGCAGCACCTCAAGACGTACCTGATTGTGGCGAGCTACACTCCGGGCTGTATCGTTGCGGGCGGTGCGCAGATTCTATTCTCGTTGACGACGCCGATATTCTGTTTCTGGTGTACCTTGATTATCTTGTTCGTCTACTTGAATTCGCAGAACCAGCTGATATCGACGGACCCGTTGACCTCACTCAACAACCGCAACCAGCTGCAGCGTTACCTGCAATTGCAACGCGATGCGAAAGATTCCTATGTGATTATGGTGGACGTGGACCATTTTAAGCAGATTAACGATACGTATGGCCATGTAGAAGGGGATAAGGCTCTCATCATTATTTCGCGCGCGTTAAAGCAAGCGTGTGGCCGGTTGAAGATGTCGATATTCCTGTGCCGCTATGGCGGCGACGAATTCTTGATGATTGCGCAGACGGAGACCCCCGATGACGTGCTCAAGGTGGTCCGGGATTGCCTGCAGGAACAAATCGCGAACCGCGAGGACTCGCAGACTTATACAATCGAGGTGAGTCTGGGCTATGCCCGCTGGGACGGGAACGTGGCGAACTTCAAGGACTGCGTCGCCCACGCCGACCAGAAGATGTACGAAGACAAGCGCTCCGCTTAATGGGAATGTAAGGATGACTAACCTTCTAGCTTATTTCTCAAATAGTGGCGAGCCGTCCATGTGAAATACAGGATGTCGGCGACGACAAGTGCTACAGCGCAGGTGAAAAATACCTGCTGGTGCATGCCGAAGTGCTCCGCCATTGAGCCGCCCGCGAGAATTCCGATACCGATTCCGATATCCCAGCCGCTGAGGTACGTGCTGTTCGCGGTACCGCGCTGGTCGTGGCGGGCGAGGTTCAC
>CACXKY010000080.1 GCA_902768325.1 Fibrobacter succinogenes | reverse complement strand
TACTTGTCTTCGGCGGCGCGGAGGATGGTCAGGAATTCGGCCGGGGTCTTGGCCGCGATGAGGTCCTTGCGCACGTTGCCGTCGGCCAAAAGGCGGCTCACGGAAGAGAGCGCCTTGAGGTGCGGGCCCACGGTGTTGCCCGGGCTCACGATGAGGATCAGCAGGTAAACCGGTTCGCCGTCGAAGGACTGGAAGTCCAGGCCCTTTTCGACCGTGGCGGCCACCATGCACATGCGGTCCACGTAGTCGATTTTGGCGTGGGGCACGGCAAGTCCGCAGCCGATACCGGTGGAACGGCTCTGTTCGCGGTTCCACACGGCTTCAAAGATTTCGTCCCTGTGTTCCAGTTTGTAAGCGCTGCATAGGGTGTCCACCAGCTCGTTCAGGATAGCTTCCTTAGTCTCGCTGGGCGAGTTAATCAAAATGCAATTATCTACAAATCGTTCAGAAAGACGCATGTTGTTTCCTTCTCTTTTTTTAACTCAATATTTTAGCAAAAAAAAGCCCGTTTGGGAGATTTATAGCGAGTTTGTAAGATAAAAACGTTAAAATTGGCGAAATTTTGATAAAAAAGCGGTCAAATCGGACTGGGAATAGATCGTATCGAAACTATCCAGGGCCTTTTTCATGGTCATGACGTCGATTTGGCCGGGGGCTTCCACGGCGTCGATGGCGGCATAAGTGAGGTTCGCCCCCTCCTTGAGGGACCAGAGCCTGCTTGTCCTGCCCGTATCGCCCATCCCGAAGGCGGCGAAGAGGTCAAAGTGCTTTGAGTACTTTTTGGCGAACTTATAGAGTCGGTCGCAGTCGGTTTCGGAATTGCTCATGGCGGCAATCTTGAGTCCGTCGGCCTTGACGCGGCGGGCGTCGTCGACGAGAATCTTCAACTCCTGGTCGCCCGGAATTCGAACAAAGTTGTGCTCCGAAACGAGGATGCGCGTGCCGCGCGCCGAAGCCTCTTTCTTGAGGTCCGCGAATTGCGAGAGGCAGTCGCGTTCGAGGTCCAGCCATTCGGGAACCTCGGTGGCGCCTAGGATGCCCTTCCATAGGTCGGGGCGTACGGTGACGTCGCGGTCGGGGAACTTGCCGCCATCGCGGTGGAGGCGGATGGTGCCAATCTGTATGGCGTGCGGGGCGACCTTGCGCAGGCGCTCCGAAAGCTTGGGCCAGAGGGCGGTATCGAAAAAGTCGTAGCGGATTTCGAGGGCGTTACAGGCCTGCAGGTCAAGAAAAACGGGATTCAGGGAGTCCTGTTCAATGGCTTCCAGGACTTTCGGGCCGACTAGGCCTACCAGGAATTTTTCGTTGCTCGTGGGCATGTGGCAAAATATAGTTAATAGTCCTGAGTTCCGAGTTACTAGTGTTGCAGGTTTCAAGAAGCTTCCTGATACAAGATTATCTAGTAACAGCCCGTAGGGCGTAACTATTAACTAGTAACTTTTTCTAAATTGTACTTGAACAAAAAGGATATATTATGGCCGACTGTAACGAAAAGAAAGAGAATGCGCCTTCCGAAATCATGAAGAAGGCGGAAGAATACCTGGCTTCCAAGCGCCGCATCTTTTTGTGGGGCGGAGTCGATGACGAAAGCGCCGAACGTATCGTGAAGGAACTCCTGTACCTGGACTCCCTGAACAACGAAGACATCTATTTCTTTATCAACAGCCCGGGCGGCGTGATTTCGAGCGGCCTTGCCATTTATGACTGCATCAACGCCATCAAGAGTGACGTGGTGACCATCTGCTGCGGGCAGGCGGCCTCGATGGGTGCCGTGCTCTTGACTTCGGGTACGAAGGGCAAGCGTTACGCCTGGCCGAATGCGCGCATCATGATCCACCAGCCGCTTATCCACGGCGAGATTGTGGCGCCCGCGAGCGATATCCAGATCCAGGCCGAAGAAATGCTGCGCATCCGTAACATCACGGGCAAGATCCTTGCCGAGACTTCGGGCCATACCATGGAAGAAATCGACCGCGATACGGAACGCGATAACTTCATGAGCGCCGAAGAGGCCAAGGCTTACGGTCTTGTGGACAAGGTTGAAGGCCTGATCTAGTACGGTTTTTTTATGGGACTTTTTTCTGCCATTAAGAGCGGGCTTGCGAAGACCCGCGATGCCCTGGTGGGGGAACTCAAGGGGATTGTCGGCGCCGGTAAGATTACCGACGACACTCTCGAAGAACTCGAAGAACACCTGATCAAGGCGGACGTGGGCGTCGAAGCCGCGTTCCTCTTGACGGACGCCCTGCGCGAAAATGCGCTTGGCAAGTCGCTCACGACCGAACAGGTGCTCGATATCATGCGGAACGAGGCAGAACGCCTGCTCAAGGACCCTCCTCCGTTTGAAATCAAGGGCAAACCCCATGTGGTGCTCGTCATCGGCGTGAACGGTGCGGGCAAGACGACGACCATCGGTAAGCTCGCCGCGCGATTCAAGGGCGAAGGCAAGAAAGTGATGATTGCCGCCTGCGATACGTTCCGCGCGGCGGCGATCGAGCAGCTCGAAACCTGGGCTGAACGTAGCGGTGCCGAGTTCGTGAAGCACCAGGAAGGTTCCGACCCTGCGGCGGTGGCGTTCGACGCCTGCAATGCGGCTGTGGCCCGCGGTTGCGATGTCGTGCTGATCGATACCGCCGGACGCCTCCATAACAAGGATTACCTGATGGAGGAACTCAAGAAGATTGTCCGCGTCATCAAGAAGGTCGATCCGGCGATGCCGCACGATATGTGGCTTGTCATCGACGGCAATACCGGACAGAACACCATCAACCAGACGAAGATTTTCAACCAGAGTTTCCCGCTGACCGGACTTGTCGTCACCAAGCTCGACGGTACGGCCCGTGGTGGCGCGGTGCTCTCGATAGCCAGTTCGCTACAGATTCCCATCCGCTGGGTCGGCATGGGCGAACGCATAGACCAGCTCGTGGAGTTCAAGAAGAACGAATACGTGGAGGGGCTTTTTGAAAACGCCCTCGAATAGGTTTGCTTTCGTCCTGGCGCTTGCCGCCGCTGTTGCCCTTGTCGCGTGCAAGGGAGAGTCGGGTTACGTGGACGAACGTTTTGTCGATGCGTTTGTTGAAATGCGTGTTATAGACCAGATGTATGGTGCCGAGGCGCCCATGGCCCGCCTGGGCCGTCGTGCTGTCTTGGAAAAGTACGGCTATACGCGTGAATCCTTCCTCGAGGCTTCGGCCAAGCTTCAAGAAGACGATACGCGCTGGGTCCCGTTCCAGGCCCGTGTCGTGGACCGCGTCGATTCCATTCTGGATCCCGAGTCCTATGTGAAGCGGAAGGAAGAAGAGGCGGCGAAGGCTGCCGCCAAAAAAGCGAAGCCTGCCAAGAAGGAGGCCAAGCAATGATGTTCCGCCTGCTGTTCTTGGCTGTTGTCGCGATGGCCATGTCTTGCTTTGCCGCCCCGCCGCCGAAACGTACCATTGTCCACTGGATGAGTTACGACGAGGCCTTCGAAAAGGCGAAGAAAGCCCCCAAGCTTATTTTCGTGGACCTCTATGCGGACTGGTGCGTCCCGTGCCGCATCATGGAGGCGAACGTCTATTCGGATCCGACCGTGGCTTCCCTTTTGAACACGAGGTTCTATTCGGTGAAGCTGAATGCGGATTCCCAAGACTCTATTATGTGCGACGGGCAGAAAAAGACGGTGCAACGCTGCTATTTTGACGTTTGGGAACTGTCCGCCTTGCCTGCTTTTGTGCTGATTGCCCCGAAGGGTCTTTCTATATTGACCGTAACGGACTCGATGAGCCCGCAAGAATTGCAACTTATGCTTTATCAGTTCCTCGAGAAAGAGAAGGAGTGGATCGAACGATGAACGACCAGGTCATGTTTTATCTGCAGATCGCGTTCTGGGCGCTCGTCTTTTTGCTGTTCTTGTGCTACTGCCTGTTCCCGCTGTCGCTGCCTTTTGTGAGCGAACTGTTCAAGAGGCGCCACCGTGATATGGACAAGGGCGATGAACTGCCCATGGTGTCGCTCTTGATTTCGGCTTTCAACGAAGAAGCGGTTATCGAACGCAAAATCCGCAATATTCTGGAAATCGACTACCCGAAAGAAAAGCTCGAAGTGCTTATCGGCGATGACGGTTCTGCCGACAAGACCGCTGAAATCATATCGCGCTTTGCCGACCAGGGCATCACCTTGGTGAAGGCTCCGAAGAATGCGGGCAAGGCCGCCATGCTGAACCGCCTTGAAAAAATTGCCCGGGGCGAAATCCTCGTCTTTTGCGATGCGAACACCATGTTCTTCCCGAACGTCATCCGCAAGCTCGTGGCGCCGTTCCGCGACCGCAAAATCGGTTGTGTCTGCGGCCACCTGATTCTCTCTGACAAGAGCGGTAGCGTGCTTGGCCGCGGTGAAAGTTCTTACTGGGACCTCGAGTCCGAAATCAAGAAGTTCGAAGGCATCTTGGACCGCCTTATCGGCGGTAACGGCGCCCTCTATGCGATTCGCAAGGAACTCTATACGGAGCTGCCGGTCAAGAAGAGCGTCATGGACGATTTCTTCATTACGACGAAGATCTTGCAGAAGGGCTATTACTCGACGTTCGTGCCCAGCGCCATCGGTACGGAACAGACTTCGAAGGAAGGCGAGGGCGAATACCGCCGTAAGGTACGTATCGGTCGCGCGAATTTCAACTACCTGTTCTCTTACCTGCCTCTATTGAACCCGTTCAGGCCGCTGCTCGCTTATTTGTTCTTCTCGCATAAGATATTGCGCTGGTTTTCCCCGCATATCATGATTGCCTTGTTTATCGTCAACGCGTTCCTCTTGATGCAGGCCCGGGTCTATCAGGTGACGTTTGTCTTGATGGTGATTGCGCTGATTGTCTGCTTGACCAAGATTATCCCCAGCGCCTATTATTTCGCGTCGATGAACATGGCCTTGCTCAAGGGATTCTTCCTTTCTTTCCGCAGGGAAAAGAGCGGCGGCTGGTCTCGTGAGGCCCGTAGCGACGAATAGCGATTTCGGTGCGAAATGTGGGATGTGCAAAGTACCAAATGTGGAATGAGAGATTATATTTTGGTAGAGAATTAGCCGTATGAAAAGAATCCTGACAGCCCTCTTGTTCGCAATTGCCTTTGCCGCAGCCCCTGCAGCAGCCTTTACGGCGGATGTCCAGGCGGGCATCGTGAACCATGTGAGCGAACTGACGAATTTCAACCTGAACATCTATGGGCATTGGTGGTTCCCCATCGACCAGATGGTGTTCGTGGGCGTCGGCAGCGGCTACCAGGAAATCGACAATGTCGGGCTTGTCCCGCTTAGCGCAAGTGCGTGGATCCGTTTACCTATCGGCGGCCAGACGCTCCCGGTGGCAACAGGGGACTTGGGCTACCTCATCGGCAGCGACCATCAGATGTTCTGGAAGGTCGGCGGCGGATTCGATATCAAGAATGGCGACTGCTCGTCCATCATGCTGATGAGCGGCTATGAATTCCTTGAACACGACGGGAAGGGATTCATTTACCTGCAGGCAGGCATCTTGATAGAACTGTAATACGGCTCGCTAACCGTTTGCGAGCATGCCCATCAGTTCGCGGTCGAGTCTTTCTTCGTTAGCGTACTGCTTGAGCCCTTCGTGTAGCGATTCGCCCTTGGAAACCAGCCCGAAATCGAGGTTCTTGTAATTCCAGTAGCTGTAGCCTACGTCGGCATCGCGCAAGATGTCGAGGAAGTCGCGAATCCATGCCAGTTGGTACTGGCGCGGGACCTGGACGTAAACACCGAATTCGTTACAAGCGACAGGAAGGTCGTACTTCGCGCGGAAATCGAGCGCGTTCTGGATGCTTTCCTGGAGCCTTGCCTTGTCCCACTTGCCGTATTCCACGTCGAGGCGCGTTGTGGCGCCCTGTTCGGGAGCGGCGTAGTCGCCGGGCCACGGACGTTCAATCTTGAAGAACGGGTCGCTAATCCAGGCGGCGCCCTGGTGCGTGAATGTCACGGGCGTGTACGTATGGAAACTGTAGATGGCGTTGTCGTCATCGAGCGGGGTCAGGTACTTGAATTCGCGGGCGCTGTTCCACTTGTTGCTGCCGACGACGATGGTGTTCTTGGGCGCATGCTTGCGGATGGCCCAGAAGAGCTCGTCTTTTACCTTGTCCCAAACGAGGGAGTCGCTGCCGGCCGGTTCGTTCAGGAGTTCCATCATGACGCGACGTTCGCCGCTGTAGCGTTCGGCCATGTAGGCCCAGATGCTGCAGGCGTTCTTGCGTGCGGCAGGGCTTGCGAAAAAGTCCTGTTCGGTAGAACAACCGAGGTGGAAGTCGTGGCCCGGGCACTTGTGCAGGTCGAGGATGACGTCGAGGTCCGATTCCTGGATTTCCTTGAGAGCCTTGTCCAACAGGGCGAAAACATCGCCTCTGGGCTTGCTTGAATCGTCGGTCTCAAATAAGTTAAAGTAGTCTACCGGGAGCCGGACGTGGTTGAACCCCGCCTCGCGGATGCGCCTGAAATCGGCCTTACCGAGGAATGTCTCTATGTGGGGGACAAGTCCTGGAAATCCGATTGGATCCTTTTCCTCAATGCAGTCTACCTGACTGAACCACCCACCCAAATTCACTCCGCGTAACCGTTCTTTGGTCATCACGACATCCCTTGTAGATTTTTTATTCGTTGATAATATTCAAGTCTTCGTCGGCGATGTTCAGCTCCAGAAGCACTTCCAGATCATCGGGAGATTCCTTGAAGGTGACTACTAACCCCACCTTTTTCTCTTCGTCCTTCTGTTTGTCGAACTGGACGACTTCGCTGATCTTCATTTTAATTACGGCTTCCTGAGTGACAGGAATTTCGATGGTCATGCCTTTTTTAATAGCACCTTCAACGATCTTTCCCTTGAAGACCAAG
Organism: Fibrobacter succinogenes; assembly: GCA_902768325.1. GTDB lineage: Bacteria > Fibrobacterota > Fibrobacteria > Fibrobacterales > Fibrobacteraceae > Fibrobacter > Fibrobacter succinogenes_A. Next base: position 3,669 of record CACXKY010000080.1, on the reverse strand, counting down.
CTTTCCTGGTCTTCGCCCAACGAGGTCTTTTTTACATGAAATACAGCCATTATACTTTAGCCATTATCTTTTATTTTCGGTTTGTTTCATTTTGTGGCTGGTTGGAAGCCACGGATAAAAGTTAACTTTTTTGCATGAAACTCCGAGTGGGGAGAATCCCTTTTTTAGTCTGTGCGCCCTTTTTCCATGATTTTCATTCGTGGGAAGAAGATTTCGCAGATGTGGAATTCGTCGACGGATCCCCGAGCGTCCACTGCGCGGGATTGAAGGCGGGGAGCATCCACCTGTCGCCTGCATCGTCCATCACGTTTGCGCAAAAACCGGGCGCTTTCGTACTGTCGTCCAGGCTTTGTACGTCGTGCTCGTTCGAGGTGCGTTCGGTAAAGCTGTTTTCGAAATTCCCGATAGAAAGTTTGTCGGGGCGCCGCGTGCGCCTTACTAGCCAGAGTCAGACTTCGGTGGCCCTGTTGCGTATCTTGTTAGAAGAACGCTTTGGCCTCAAGCCCGAGTATATAACGGGGTTGGATGCCGAAGGCACCGATGATGCCTGCCTCTTGATTGGGAACCTCGCGCTCGAAGAAAACGAACGTCACCGCTTCGCCTATAGTTACGACTTGGCTTCGCTTTGGCAGGAATGGCAAGGGCTCCCGTTTGTATTCGGAGCATGGGTAATCTCGAAAGATGCGCTCTCCCCGGAACTCAGGCCCATCCTCGACCGCTACCTGCAAAAGACGGAAGAAAGCATCGAAAAATTCCGTGGCGATGTGTCCGGATCGCTGGACCGTTGGCTCGAAAGGTACCCGGTGCAGCTGCCGCGTCCGGTCATCGAGGACTATTATAGGGTATTGGACTACCGATTTACGCCGGAACGCAAAGAATCCCTCTCGATTTTTTTTAAAATTGCCGCCCGTATGGGTTTGTCCGGGGTTGCAAAAGAACTAGAATTCATATAGTTTTATTGTACTCACACAAAGAGGATTGGGAGATGGTAGAAGAGAAGATTCTTATCGTAGATGATAGTGCAGAAGTTTTGGAGAAAACCCAGAACTTGCTGTCCCAGGTGGGCTACAGCGTTGTTCCCTGCAGTTCGGGCGAAGAGGCTCTAGAAATCCTGAACAAGGAACGCTTTGATCTGGTCCTCCTCGACATCAACATGCCGAGCCTGAACGGTTACGAAGTGTGCCTGCGCATCAGGCAGATTTTCGCGCTGGACGACCTGCCCATCATTTTCCTCACGAGCCGCGAAGATTCCGACAGCGTGACGAAGGGCTTCCATGCGGGCGCCTCTGATTTCGTTTCGAAGAGCGCCCTTTTCGACGTGCTCCTTGCCCGTGTGAACGTGCATATTCGCCTGTCCAGGACGTTGCGCTTCTTGCGTGACATCTCGCTGACCGACGACCTGACCGGCTGCTATAACCGCCGTCACGGCATGTATACCCTGCGTGAATGGTTCGCCCGCAGCAAGCGTTACGGCACTCCGTTCTCCATGATCTATTTCGACCTGAACGGCCTCAAGACGATTAACGACAAGTACGGTCACCAGGCCGGCGACTTGCTGCTTCGGTCCGTGGTGGGCGCCTGCAAGAAGCTCCTGCGCGAATCCGATACGCTGTTCCGCATGGGCGGCGACGAGTTCATGGTGCTTTGCCCGGATACGGACAAGCGCGGTGCCTTTATCTGTGCCGAACGTATGCAGGAATCCGTGAGGGGCGTGACGATTGTCGACCAGAGCGTGTCCTTTGCCTACGGCATCGCCCATTCCAGCGAAGACTACAAGGACATGGACGAAATGCTGCATAGCGCAGACACGTCCATGTACGAGTGCAAGAAGAAGATGCACGGCGAAAGAACGTAGCGCGTAACGCTACTTCTTTACCGCGCTCAGCAATTGCTTTAATTTATTCTGGATTTCGTCCCACTTGCCTTCTTTCATGAGCGTGGGATTGTAAATGCTTGCGCCAAACGATACCAGGTTCGCCCCGGCCTTGAAATAGGCTTGGGCGTTTTCGGCATTCACGCCACCGCAGGCCATCAGCGGGATGTCGCGGAACGGGCCGCGCAGCGCCTTGATGTATTCGGGGCCGCCGACGCAGTTTACCGGGAAGATTTTCACGGCGGTCGCACCGAGGTCGAAGGCCTTCTGGACTTCGGTCGGGGTGAGGGCGCCGGGGATGATAGGAATCCCTGCGGTACAGGAAAGGCGGATGATTTCGTTGCGCGTGTTGGGCGTGACGATGAATTCCGCACCGGCGGCAAGCGCCTTTTCCAGGTCGTGTCCGTGACGGACCGTGCCTGCGCCGACAGATATGCCGTGGGGTTTTGCGGCCGCCTTGAGCGAAGCGATAATCGCTGTGGCGTTGGCCGTGTTCATGGTGACTTCGATAGCCTTGAGCCCGCATTCAGCAGCGGTCTTGACGCAGGCTTCTTCTGCCCCTTGGGGGATGTCGCGGAGAATGCCCACGACCGGCATCGGTTCAAGAAATTCTAGCAGGTTCATGCCTTTAAAATAAAAATTAAAAGCGGAAAAAAGCAATCTTTTTTTCTTTTCCGTACGGCCTTCTGCTATTCAAACCGGAGCGCTTCGATCGGGTCCAAACGGCTCGCCTTGCGGGCGGGGTACCATCCGAAAAAGACTCCGGTGGCAAAGCACACGCCAAAGCTCACGATGACGCTCGTGACAGAGACGCTCATGGGCCAGTTCATCGCGATTTTGACCGTCTCGGAGGCGGCGATGCCGAAAGCAATCCCGATGGCGCCGCCGAGCAGGCTGATGATGACCGATTCGAAGAGGAACTGCAAAAGGATATCGCGGCCGCGGGCCCCGATCGCCATGCGTAGGCCGATTTCCCTGGTGCGTTCGGTGACGGAAACGTACATGATGTTCATGATGCCGATGCCGCCGACGAACAGGCTGATGCCCGCAATCGCGGTGAGCACGAGCGAAAGCAAATCGGAGGTGCTCGTGACCATCTGGATCATTTCTTCTTGCGTGAAGACGCGGAAGGGGTCCGTTGGCCGCGTCCAGCTGCGGCGTTCCTTCAAGATGCCCATGATTTCTTCGGTCGCCTTTTCGGCATAGCCTTCACCTATAGAGTTCGCGTAAATCTGGCGGATGTTCGTCGTCGCCGAGAATCGCTTCATCACGGTCTGGTACGGCGTGAATATGACGTCGTCCTGGTCCTGCCCGAAGTCGCCGGAACCCTTCGCCTTCAAGACGCCGATGACCTTGAGCGGGATGCTCTTGTAGCGGATCGTCTTTCCGATGGGGTCGACGTCGGGGAAGAGGTTTGTGACGACCGTCTGCCCGATGACGCAGACTTTGGCCATGCGGTCGGCATCGTCGTCGAACATCACGCCGTCTGCGATTTCGTAATTGCGGATCTTGAGGTAGTCGGCCGATACGCCGGAAAGTGACGTGGGGGAGTTGTTGTTGCCGACAATCGCTTGCCCGCTCACCGTTATTAACGGCGAGACGCCATTGATGTATGTCGCGTTTTCGCGGATGGCGATGACGTCTTCTTCTTCAAGCATCTCGGAAGATTCCATCTGCACGCCGCCACGGCGGTCGCGGTTCGGCATGATGATGATGGCGTTCGTGCCCATCGCGGTCATCTGTTCCTTGATGGACTTCTTGGAGCCTTCGCCCATGGCGACCATGGTGATGACTGC
>CACXKY010000079.1 GCA_902768325.1 Fibrobacter succinogenes | reverse complement strand
GGTTCCATGGGCCTCCTCCCGTCCGCTTCTATCGCCGAAGGTTCCTTCGGTCTGTACGAACCGGCCGGTGGTTCCGCTCCGGACATCGCAGGCAAGGGTATCGCTAACCCGCTCGCCCAGATCCTCTCCGTGGCCCTCATGCTCCGCTACACCTTCAAGGAAGAAGAAGCGGCCAAGGCTATCGAAGCTGCCTGCGAAAAGGTTATCGCCCAGGGCTTCCGCACTGGTGATATCTACCAGGAAGGCTGCACCAAGGTCGGCACGACTGGCATGGGTGACGCGATCATCGCTGCGCTGAAGTAATTAATTATCGCGGTCGTCGAAGGCCTGAGCTTCCTCGGGTTCTTCGACAGTCCACTCACGAATGTGGTCGGCCAGTTCTTTCTGGCCGGCCTTTTCTAATTCATCCGAAATTCCATTCAGGATTTCCGCATCCTGCACGGTCAACTCGCGTTCGAACATGTCGAGGTATCCCTTGAGCACGTCGTAGGCCTTCAGTGCCACCAGCAGTTGCAGGAATTCCATGTCGAAGCCTTCCCCACTGCGGAATTTGGCGTAGTCGCGCAGCATGGACTGCGCTTCGGATGCATCGACAATGCTGCAGAGGCGACCGAGGTGGATGACCTTCGGGAAAGTCTCGTAAAGGCGGCGAGCAATCTTGACGCAGTCGGACTTGCGGCCTTCGCGGTCGGCGATGGCGGCCATCAGGTCGAGGTAAGCTTCTTCGTCTTCGTTGCCCGGATTCTGGACATCGCCGAGCCACTGCTTGGCAAGTTCGATGTCGCCGGCGACAAAGTATTCGTTCGCAATGTCGATAAGCGTTGCGTTGCTCTTGTCCGGGTCCTTCAGGAGGGCGGCCTTCGTGAAGTTTTCGGTATCTTTCATGGCATCCGCCATGTCGCCTATCGCGTCCAGCACGTCTTCGCGGTTTTCGAGATCCACCTCGTCGACTGTCGCAAGGAGTTCCACAAGCAGGGCCTTGGCGCGTTCTTCGGGCAAGATTTCGTTCAGCGCAAGGAATACGACGGAGCGGCCTTCCCCGCCCACGTGGCGGAGCGCAAGGTCATGAACCAGGTCGGCAATGTAGTCCTTGTCATCGTACTGGCCGGCAAGTTCCACAAAGAAGGTTCCAGCATCGTAAAAGAGGCTATCCCATTCTTCGCGTTCCTCGTCTTCGGCCTTGAACGGCAGAAAGTCCGCGCGGAGCGTCCAGGCAAGCAATTCGAGCTTGAGGCGGGCATCCTTGAAGTCCTCGATGTCGTCAATCGTCTTCGCGATGAACTCGTACAGTTCATCGGGACGGTGAAGCAAGCGACTTTCGCCGCTTATGATTTGCGAGAGCGTTTCACGGATGCGGTCTTCCTTGCCGCGGAAGGCGGCGGCACCGCTATTGGATTTCCAGACTTTCTTTTTCTTTGCCATGACCCAAATGTAGAAACATTTAGCGGCCGCGTGACTTGAGGAGTTTTTCGCGTTTTTGTTTTCGGCGAAGGCGACGGCGTTCCCGGCGGGCCCGCTTACGCTGTTCCTCCATCGTCTTCACCTGCTGAAGCACATCCATAATGCGCTCGGTGGCGAAGGCGTTATTGAGCTTCTTGCGCGTCACGTAATCGAGCAGGCATACGCAAATGAGGAGCGACCCTACAAAAAACGCTAAAGCGATCGGCCAGACGATAGCGGAAAAATGGCCCGCGATAAAGCCGAACGCAGGCGGCATGATGATGGAACCGAGGTACGAACCCGCCATCTGGATGCTGATGGCCCTACCCGAAAGTTCTTCACCGAACCGCGCTGGAGTCGCATGGATGAGCGACGGGTAGACAGGCGCACAGCCGAGTCCGAGCAGGCAGATGCAAACCGGAGTCACCCACAGCGGCAGCGGAAGCACCAGCACCATGCAGCCGACGACGACAATCGCGATACCCGCATGGACAAGGCGCATATCCGTAAAGCGGATGGCGAAAAAGCCACTGAGGATGCGGCCGAGCATCACGGAGGCAAACATGAGCGAAACCGCGAGTGCGCCCACCTCGGGCTCGAAACCGCGAGCTACCAGGTACGTTCCGCACCAGAGGCTTGTCGAGATTTCTAGCGAGGAATAGAAGAAGAACGTCAAAAAAGAAAGCTTCATTCCCGGCACGCGCAAGGCCGCACGGAGCGAGATGTCGGACATTTTCGAAGACGGAGCCTGCCTGGAATCGCCACGTTCCATCCGCTTCCACATCGGGAGCGAAACGAGCATCATGACCGCGATGACACCGAGTAACAGAGCCACCAGTTCGTAGGCGCCGCGCCAGCCGAAGCCGAAAAAGGCGGAACCCGCAAGCAGTGCGGGGCCAAGGCAGGCACCGATGCCCCAGCTCGCATGGAGCCAGTTCGTATGCTTCGATTCCAGATAGATTGCCGCAAAATTGTTCATCGCGACATCGATGGCACCGGCGCCAAGCCCCATCGGGATGGCGAACAGGCTCATCACCCAGAACGCGGGCGCAAAGCCGTAACCTACCGACGCGACCGCCGTAAGCGCGATACTCACAAAGACGAGCTTGCCCGTACCGAAAAGGCGCAACAGCCTCGGCGTAACGAGGCTCGAGACAATCGTCCCGACACTCACGATAATCGAAAGGAGGCCTGCTGCCGAAAGCGGGGCATGCAGGTCAAGCTGCATCAGCGGCCAGGCGGCGCCCAACACCGTATCCGGGAGCCCCAGGCCAATGAAAGCGACGTATATGACTACAAGTAAAAACAAGCGCCGCTAATCCCGCCTACTTCTTTTCACGGATGCGCTTGTACAAACTTTCGGCCTTTTCTGTATCGCCTGCATTGGAATAAACGTGACCCACGTTTTCGGCTCCGATGCGGCCCTGGGAACTGCCCGCAATCCAAGCCTTCATATAGCATTCGAAAGCCTCGTCATAGCGCTTCTGGTTGAAGTATATCTGTCCTAAATCCAAGTTCAGGTCGCCCTTGCCCTTGTTGTGGCGAAGCCCTTCTTCGAGCGTAAAGATGGCCATCCACGGAGATTCATTTTTCACGTACATCTGCGCCAAATAACGGCGGGCCGAGACGTTTTCTGGGTCCATCAAGATGCCGTTTTCCATTTCGTTCAGCGACTGGCGCGTCGAATCCATACTGCGGTAATAATAGGCCAGCGTAAAGTGCACGTCGGCGCCCGCGGTAGCCGTCATCTGGAGGGCGTTCTGCAAAGTCTTGATGGCGTACTCGTAATCGCCCAGTTTCTCGTAGACCTCGGCCAAGCCGTACCAGGCGTCCATGCGGTCGGGGTTCAGTTGCAGGGCACGTTCGAAGTTCTTCTGCGCGAGCGTCCAGTCTCGGCCCTTCAGGTAACATTCCGCAAGCGCAAAATGCACGTGGTCCGATTCGACACCGAGCTCGATGGCGCGCTTGTAGGCGGCAATGGCCTCGCCCGCATCCCCGGCTAGATAATAGAGGTCGCCCAAGAGCATCCAGGCCTTCTCGAAACTCGGCAGGAGTTCTACGGTGCGCTTGTAGGCGACCATCGCGACCTGCTTGCGGTCGAGCTGCACCATGGCGTTGCCGAGGTTGAACCAGGCGAAGGGCTCGTAACGGCCCTCGTCGATAGCGGCACGGTAAAGCGGCACCGCTTCCTTGTACTTTCCCTGGTCATAGAGTTCGTTCGCCTTGAAGAAGTAATCTTCGGCAGCATGGAGAGGAACAACCCAAAAGAACAGTAGCAATGAGGTCGCGAGCAAGCTCGCTTTGAGGTCGCTACGCTTTGAGGTATGAGCAAAAAAAGCTCCTGCTTTATAGCCAAGCATTTCCATCAAGCGACGCCCAATGCCTTGCGTAAGCAAGGCTACCTCATACCTCATACCTCGAAACCTATTTGACAAAGCGGAACTCCTTTGTGGCCTTCTGCGCCACGGGGTATCCGCCAAGCTGTGCGGGGCTGAACTTCCACTGGCGAACGGCCTTCAACGCTTCCGTCTCGAAGCCATATCCGGGCGGGTCGAGCGTCATCACATTCGCCTGCGCCACGTCGCCATAAACGTCAATCACAATCATCACCTTCACGTAGCCGGAAATGCCCAGCTTTTTCGCGCGTTCCGGGAACTTGGGCTGGATTTCTTTGAGGACCTGCGCCTGTTCATCCACCTCGCCCGCCTCGTACACCACATTTTCCATCGAACCCGTACCGACAGCGACACCGTCGCCTGCCGCACCGCGGGCCAACGACAAATCCATCTGGAAATTCTGGCTGCGCGAAACGCCCATATTCGCCGAAATCTTGAACGGATTCGGGTTCACGATGGTGCGGATGACCTTCTGTTTCACTTCAGGCTTTTTCTCGCTCACGAGAACTTCCACCTCGGTCACCGCCTCCAGTTCCTTTTCCGCCTTCACCCCCTTGTCGAAGAACAGGGCGTTCAACACAGGCACGGCAAGGAAGAACACCGCACTCACCACGAAGGAGAGTACGAATGCCACCGGGAACCGGAAATATTTCGCGAGAAAATCAATCATAAGACTACGAGGTATGGGGTCGGGCTTCGCCCTTTGAGGTATGAGCACGGACCTACGGTCCTTTGAGCTTTCAGTATCGCGCCATTGGCACCATCTTTAGCCCAGAGCCTTGCTTGCAAGGCGACCTCATCGCTCAAAGCGAGTGAAACGAGCGTGCTGAGTTCCTCTTACTCCTCCTTATTCGCAGAAATGGAAACCTTGCGGACCTTGGCCAAATTGCATTCGTCGAGGATATCCACCACCACGCCGTTGGGGGCGTCGCGATCGCTCACGATAATCACCGGGCGGTCAGGAGCTTCGGCCATCATCTGCCGCAACACCGTCTGCAGCGTCGAAAGGTTCACCTGGGTCTCATTGATATGGATTGTCCCCTGGCGCGTCACGCCAATCAAGATGCTTTCCTTCGCGAGTTCCTTCGCGGAACTCGCCTTCGGCTTCGTCACGTCCACGCCCGTCTCGCGCGTAAACGTCGACGTCACGATAAAGAAGATGAGCAGGATGAACACCATGTCGAGCATCGGCGAAACGTCAATACCGCCGGCATCGCGCGTCCTCTTACGGATAAAACTCATTTTTCCTCCTCTACATTTTCATGTGAATCGGGATTCTCCGCTTGCTGGATCCTATCGGTCGCACTGCTCCCTCCAGGATGACATCCGGAATTTTCAAAAGCGTAAGATTCAAACTTCAACGCCTCGCTCCAGGCTTCGTCTTCGACTTTTTCTACACAGCCAGCGAGGTAGTTGTAGGCAAGCATCAGCGGGAACGCCACCAAAAGTCCCGCCTGCGTCGTGAGCAGCGCTTCCGAAATTCCGTCTGCGAGGAGCACCGGGTTCCCGAAGCCGAACTGCTGAATGGTCTCGAATGTATGCACCATGCCCGATACCGTTCCCAACAGCCCCATCATCGGTGCGAGAGCCGCACAAGTGGAAATCGTCTTGAGGGACTTGGAAAGGTTCACGGAAATGCTATGGCGAGTCGCCTCCATCGCGTTGCGTACGGCGACAGGGCCCTGGCCACGATATTCGTGAACGTCCTTTGCCAGGGAATAGAAATAACCGTTAGGGCGGCTCCCCAGTTTTTCGAGGGCATAGTCTTCGCCCCAGCGATGCAACTGTTTCCAGAATGTCGAAATGGAACGACCCTTCAGCATGAAGTAGTAGCCGTAGCGCTCGATCATCAGGAACCAGCCAAACCAGCCAAGCAAGAAGATGGGCGCAAGCACCCATCCTCCCCTGAGGAGGATGTTCATGGCCGCTTCGAAAAGCGAATTCTGGTCAACGCCCGCGATCAAGGGCTACTTTTCCTTTATCCAGAGGGCGTTAAGAACAGCCAGCCCCGCCTTTTCCATGCGGCTGCGCAAGGCATCGCAACGGTTCACGAGGAAGGTGTGCAAGAGCTGCAACGGGATGGCGACGATAAGGCCCGCCTCGGTCGTTACGAGGGCGACAGAAATACCGCCGGCGAGGAGTTTCGGGTCGCTGGTGCCGTGCATCGTGATGACGTCGAAGAGTTCAATCATACCCATCACCGTACCTAAAAGGCCAAGCAGCGGCGCGGTAGATGCGAATACGGAAACCCAAGTGAGGCCAGATTCAATCTTCGGGACTTCGGCAGAGAACAGCTCTTCCAGGGCTTTCTCCGCGCTCTCGCGGCCCGGATAGGGCTTCGAGAGCACAGTCCGCAACACCTTGCCGACCTTGCCGAGAGACTTTGCGGACTGAGCGCGCGCCGTCTCGACATCACCCTTTTCAAGCGCCTTGAGCGCGCGCCGCGTAGAAAGCCCGCCAAAGCTTGCCACCAGAAGCCAAATGAACTTGATGAGGAAGATGAGCAGGCCGAGCACGAACAGCGTCGCAATCGGGTACATCAAGATACCGCCGTCCTTGAAGAACTGCTTGAATTCATCCTTCCAGGTCGTTTCCGTATGGTGCGCAAGTTCGCTCGAAAGTTCGGTGCTCAACAGCACATCCACGGGGACCATCACGTAGGCGGAATCCGCCACGTTCGTAAACACCTTCGCGATATCCTTCTTCGTATCGGGCGTCAGGTTTTCTTGCCAGCTGTAGACTCTCTTCTTTTCGCCGGCCACCGGAAGCATCAGCGCCGCCGGGTGCAAACCGTTGATGTCGACGGCATTCGCCATCTGCATGGCATAGAGCCCGCCCAAACGCATGCGGCCGCCCTGCGCCACCGCCGTACCGAACACGAGTTCCGCCTTCTCGACACTGCTTTCGCGCGTAAAGGCCAGTTCGGCTCGCGCGGCATCGAGAACGCCCTTCGCAATGCGGAGCGGGTCATCGCGGTAAAGCGACATTTCTTTCTTCACCTTGTTCTGGACCTCAACGCGTTCCGCCATCTTGAACGGCACGCCCTGTTCCTGGAACTTCGAAAGCGTCTCGAGGCGTTCGGGGCCGACCGCCAGCGAGAGGAATTCCGCACGGGCCTTTTCGGCCTGCAGCTTCACCTGGGCAAGGTCTTCGCGCGCCACGCGCACGTCTTCGAACAGGCGCGCACGCTCCGACATAAGCGCATCCACCTTTTCCTTGCTTTCCTGATACTTCTCGTTAAACAGCTCGCGTTCCTGGTTCGCCGTCTCGCGGTCCTTCCAGCGGGCAGCGACAGCCATGTCACGCTTCTTGCGCGCTTCTTCCAAGTCAGCCTTCGCGCTGTTGAGTTCGGCACGCTTCTTGACGGCATCGATATCGGAGTTCTGCTGTGCATGCACTGCGGGAGCAAATAAAAGAGAGGCAAGCAGGACGAATGCGCCCATTCCCCATTTCACATTCCGCATTTCACATTTCATCATTCAGCCTCCTTCGGAAAGGCGACCGGAATGGTCACGAGTCTCGGGGCGGTCTTGCCTTCGGCGACCTTCATCACGTCCTTGAGGGCGGTGCGCATCGCGAGGTCGTCAGAAACGTTTTTCCAGACGTATCCGCCATCTTTGGTTCGGTCAAGCCACAGCACGTCGTTCCCGTCGTTGCTCACGAAAATGGACGCGACGGCACCATAGCGCAAGAACGTCCCGGGCACGCTACGGGCGTCCACCTGCAAGAATCCCTTCCAGACTTCGGTCGTATAACCGAGACGGATGCGGTCATAAAAGACTTCGAGCGTGCGGTTCAGCGCATCGTCGGCCTCGATGACGCCCTTGTGCAGCTGGTCTGCAATTTCGGCCACGCTCTTCACCGTTTCTTCGTTCCTGTACGGGAAATCGGACTCGAACACCGGGGCGAGCGAATCGATGACCTTTGCAAGCGATTCGTTGTAGCGGGCCTTGCGGCCTTCGAACCACTTGATCGTGCCCATCGTCTTCTGGCGGGCGTCAGCGATATGCTTGAGTTCGGACTTCAGCGAGTCGATTTCGGAGTTGATCGTCTTGGTCTGGCTCGAAAGCGCCTGGACCTTCTTGCGGCCCACCTCGACGAACTCGGCATGACGCTTCTTTTCGGCATCGTGCAGGTTCTTTTCGCGGGCAGTCTCCGCCTCGACGGCCTTGATTTGCCGACGGACGCTTTCAACCGTCTCCTGGGCACCCGCCAATACGCAGGTCAAGCCCAAGCACAACAAAATTCTTGATAAAATACTGGATTTCATATGTAAAGAAAAAATACAAAGAACCGCTGCATAAAAACAGCGGTTCTTCAAAAAAAGGCTTGTTATTGGTCAATAGTCTTTGATCAAATTACCTCTTGGAATCCTTGAAGTACTGCGGCGTGTTCTTGGCGCCAGCCTTCTTCAAGGCCTTGATCAGGCGCGGGTAACCTTCGTTGGTCGCCCAGTCGAGCACGGAGTAGCCCTGACCGCACTTGGCGTTCACGTCGACACCCTTGTTGATGAGGAACATCATGGCGTCGTAGTTGCCGGACTTGACTGTCCAGTGGATCGGCAGGTAACCATCGGCGCTGCGGTTTTCGAGCGGGGCACCGGCATCGGCGAGGATTTCGAGCATGTCGACCTTGCCGGTCTTGGCAGCGATAAGCACTGCGGTACCGAGGTTGGCCGGGTCGGCGCCTTCAGCCTTGAGCTGGGCGATAAGGCGGATGACGGCGTCCTTGTTGCCCATCATCACGGCGTTGTCAATCACCGGTTCGCCGTTGCCATTGCGGACATCGGCCTTGGCGCCATGTTCAAACAGGTAGTTCAACACCATCACGTTGCCCTTGTTCGCAGCGATAGCAACAGCGTTGTTGCCGTTGTCGGCGAGAGCGTCAATTTCGTAGGAGGCCTGGAGGAACAAGGTCATCTTGGCCGTATCGCCCTGAGCGGCAAAAGAGACGAAGTTGTTGGGCGTGAAACCGATTTTCTGCTTCGTCAAATACTTACGAACAGACTGCGGATCGTTCGGGTCCAGCTTGTCATCACATGCGGTAAGAGAGAGGAGCATGCCGAGAGCGCACACACAAAGCAACTTTTTCTTCATTTTTGACTCCAGAAATGGTGTTCTTGATTTTTATGTTTGTAAAATACTCTTTTTTTTGCGAATTTATCAACATAAAAATCTTTTTTCGTAAAAAAATGCAGGTAGAAAGCCCAAAGTAAACTTTCAATTACACTATTTCTTTATCTTGAGCTTGTCCCCCACCTTGATTTTGGTATCGTTCAGCCCGTTCCACTTCACGATATCCTCGATGGTCACGTTATACTGGCGCGAAATGTCCCACAGGCCTTCACCCTTCTTGACTTCGTGCACAATAAAGCCGTCCTCGGCCTTGCGGGGTTCCGCAACCGGAGCCTTCCCCGCCACCTTGAGCTTTTGACCGGGGTAGATGGACGTCGAATTGCCCATGCCGTTGAGGGCCTGGATGTCGGCCACAGTCGTATTGCATTTCTTCGAAATCGAGAAGAGGTTATCGCCGGACTGCACGGTATAGACATCACCCGTAAACTTGACTTCTTCCTTTTTGGGTTCGACCTTCTTCACGAGCGATTCCGTATTTTTCGCGGCGGCCTTCTGCTTCTTGGGCTGCACGAATTCAGGGATCACCAGGGAGTCTCCCACGGTGAGGCGCTTGTTGAAGCCTTCGTTGACCTCGAGCAGGAGCATGACGGGCACCCCATAGGACTTGGCGATGGAGGCATAGGTGTCCCCGGCGCCGACAACATACTTTTCGCCCTTCTTGAGAGGCGGGCGGGCAACCGCGACACCCACAGACGGCTTGGGTTCGGGCCTAGAGACCAGCAGGGTATCCCCCGCCTTCACGACTCCCGCCGCATCCATGGAATTCCACACACGGATTGAATCCTGGGAAACGCCGAACAGGCGGGCGACGGAACCGACGTTATCGCCGGGCTTCACGACGTAAGTCTTGATCTTCGTCGGCTTTTTGCCGGTGGACTTCTTGGGGGTGACCTTGATCGGAATCAGCAGGGACTTGCCCGCACGGATGCGGTCGTTCTTCATGTCGTTTGCCTGCTTGAGTTCCGTAATGGAAATGCCATACTGGCGGGCAATGGCGCCAAGCGTCTCGCCCTTCTTGACCTTATGGTGGTGCCAGCTGGAGAAGCTGTTCTTTTCCATCTTGTCGTAGCCGTCGACAAACACGCTACGGGTCCCTACCGGCAAGCGGAGCAGGTAGCGGTCCTTGTTAGGCGGCGTGCACCACTTCACGAGTTCCATGTTGAGCGCACGGAGCGTGTCTTCGCTGACCTTCAAAAGCTTGGCCACTTCTTCGAGAGGGAACGAATCGAACACGGTCACCGTATCGAAGTCGGGCAGGTACTGCTTTTCGACCGTCATCTCGTACTGGGCCGGGAAATGCCCGATGACCATCGCGGCAAGGATGCGCGGCACGTAGCGCATCGTTTCTTTCGGGAGTTCCAGGTCCCAATACGTCACCACCTTCGTCGTATCCCATGTGGAATCGGCCATCATCTCCTTGACCAGGCGGCGCACGCGGCCTTCGCCGCAGTTATAGGCGGCCATGGCCAAAAGCCAGTCGTTAAATTCATCGTGCAGGCGTTTTAAATACTTAAGAGCGGCCGTCGTCGCCATCTCCGGGTTACGGCGCTTGTCGACCCAGTAGTCCACCTCGAGCCCGTAGCGCTTGCCCGTTTCCGGAATGAACTGCCACATGCCCGACGCCTTCGCACGGCTGTAGGCCTTCACCTT
>CACXKY010000078.1 GCA_902768325.1 Fibrobacter succinogenes | reverse complement strand
GCTGAACTAAAAAGTTCAGCAAAATCAGAAAAACTATTAACCTTGGAAAAACCGATTGCCGTTGCGCAGGGGATTGCGCAGGTGGCATGGGGCTTCGTCATTGCAAGAATCTGTTTCATCTTCTTGTCTAATTACTCAAGGTTCAAACTTGCGCAAATATAGAATAAAGAACCCCGCTTTTCAACGGGGCAATGACAAAAAATGTAAAAGGGAAATCAGCCGAGATTAGTCCTCGGGTTCCGGATCAGGTGTCTTGTCTTCGCAGAGAGCCGGGTCTTCGGTGCAATCGTCCTTGGCCGAGTCAGAGGCAGAATCATCGCCGCACGCAGCTAACATAATGAAGCTCAACAAGATAGCGGAAAGAAAGATCTTTTTCATTTATGGACTCCTTCGTTTTATTCCAATATACAAAAAAGAAGCCGCCCATCCAGGCGGCTCCCCAAAAATTTCCGATGAATTACTTAGCGGCAGCAGCGGAGTCGACGACTTCGACCTTAGCGGCAGCAGCGCTATCCACGGCAACAGCGGCAGTGGTATCGGCGACAGCAGCGGCGGCGCTATCGGCGACAGCGGGTGCGGCCGGGGCTTCGACGACCTTCTCGGCAGCGACAGGAGCAGCCGGAGCGGCTTCGGCGGCCTTCGGGGTCGGAGTGCCGAAGAAGTTCACCTTGGCGAGGAGGATCATCATCACCCAGGAGAGGGCGAGGCCGGAAAGGCCCATCACGATACCCGTCTTGGCCATGCCGTTCGTATCGGTGTAACCGGTAGCGTGGGCAAGGGCGTTAGGCGGCGTAGAAATCGGGAGGCTCATGCCGAGAGAGCTGGCGAACGCGACAGACACGAGGAGGGCAGTCACGCCACCGAGGCCAACGAGGTTGTCCTGGCAGGCGATACCCACGGCGCAGAGAATCGGCACCAGGAGGGTCGCGGTAGAAGTATGGCTCATGAAGTTCGCCATGAACAAGCAGATGATGCCGCAGCCAATCATGAGGGCGAGCGGAGACCAGCTTGCAAACGGGATGGTCTTGATCAAGTGAGCGGCAAGGCCAGTCGCATTGAGGCCAACACCGAGAGCGAAACCGCCAGCCACGAGCCAGAGCACGTCCCAGCTCATCGCGTTCAAATCTTTCTTGGTAATCACGCCGGTGAGGGCGAAGACTGCCATCGGGATCATGGCGATTGCGTTATCGTTAATACCGTGGACACCCTTACCGGTCACCCACAGGAGCACGCACACGACGAAAGTAATATAGACGATGATGGCCTTGGGGCTCGTGTCGAACTTGCCAGCACCTTCAATGTTGAGGACCATTTCCTTCATCTTGATCGGGTAGATCTTGAGGAGGAGGAGCCAAGCGATGACCATCAAGATAATCACGTACGGGATACCGAAGGCCATCCACTGGCCGAAAGACACAGGGTTTGCAACGAGGTCGCCGCGGGCGACGGCGTCGTTCAGGGCGCCAAGAGCGATAGCGTTCGGCGGCGTACCGATAGGCGTACCCATACCGCCAATGTTGGCACCGAGCGGGATGGCGAGGGCGAAGGCCGCCTTACCGCGGTCATCTTCGTCAAAGAGCTTGAGCACCGGGGCCAAGATGGCGAGCATCATGGCGGCGGTCGCGGTGTTACTCATGAACATCGAGAACACGGCGGTGATGAGCATAAGGCCGAGAAGCACGAACTTCGGGTTCTTGCCGAAGGGCTTCAGGAGCACGCGGGCCAGGTTCAAGTCCATCTTGTACTTGGTCGCGGCAGCGGCGAGGAAGAACCCGCCCAAGAAGAGCATGATGATCGGGTTCGCAAACGTCGCCATGATGGACTTGTGGCTAATCATCGTCACGCCGTCCACGCGGAACGGGGCGAGCGCCGAATCAGACATCGTGACAATCATGAGCACGATGACGAGCATCGAGGTCGACCAGATCGGGAACGGTTGCAGAATCCAGAAAAGGGCGGCCATGACGAAAACGCCGATGACGCGGATTTCGAGCGGATTGAGAATTCCCATGGGGCTTGCGGCATCGAATCCGAGGGATTCGTAGGGCAAGAAGAGGGCGGCGATGGCGAGCACCGACGCAATGATGAATTTGATGAATTTAGCCTTTGTCATAACGGCGCCAAATTTAGAAAATTCGGCACCGCATGGCAAGATTAGGCGTTTTGGGCTAGCGGACCAAAACCTTCGTTACAGATTGCTTACCGCCCAGGCGCACCCGGACCACATAGAGGCCCGAAAGCGGGGCTTCTACAGCCACCGTATTGGCCCCTACGAGGGCCTTCCCGGTCGCGGTCGATACAATATGACCCTTCAGGTCGACAAGGTCTACACGGGCCGTTTTACCGGCCAATCCGTTGCTTACGTCAAACGACACCTGCAGGCCGTGACCCACCTGGAAGGCACGTACCCCTCCGAGCTGGTAGGCCAGTACGACAGGGGCAGACTCGGCCACGCGGACAGTCGCGTATTTCGCCGCCTTAGTCAAGGCCACCTTCAGCGGTTCGCCATCGCGCATCTCGGTCGTCTTGCCGTCCACCGTCACAAACACCTTCAGTCCGTATTCGCGGAGGGCTCCTACCCCCTCGAAGCTCAGGTAGCCCGTGCGGTTCGACGAGGCAGACAGTTCAACCGTCCATTCCGGAGAGACCGTTCCCGCCTTCACGGACTTCGCCAGGAGCCTCTTGCCGTCGACAATGGAGAGGTTCACATGGTCGCCCATGGCCTCGGGCGGTTCCTCGGCAACCACGTTCTTCGAGCCGACGCCCAAGACGTTCCAAGCATCCACCTTGCCCTTACCGTCGACAAGCTTCGCCTGGAGAGTCCAGCTGTCCACGGCAGACGCCTTCGCAAGCGCAGACTTTTGCGCAGCCCAAGGCTCATGATCACGACTCGGGAGCGACGGTTCCGGGAATACCGGATTCGCGTTAAAGCCCCACACCTTCGAGCATCCGGTCTTGACCCACACGCCCTCGAACGGGCCAATGGTATCGGCAAGCGCGTAGTTACCGGACACCGGGTCATACTTCCAAAACTCTATTTCAGACCATTCTTCTTGTCCACCTTGCCCGCCATTCCGGTTTTTAGGGGGCTCATTGTAGCAGACAGGATTATTGCTAAAGCCTTCTGTGTTCTTGATATCCACCGACCAGTTATACGGGTTCGCCACCAGGTTCCAGCCGGAATAGATACTATCGATTTCCCAGTGGACTTCAGTATCGGAATTGGCCGTGTCTATTGCAAATTTCAGCGGACGGCCTTCCAAGCTATTATACCAATAGCCCACTTCGTGATCCACCTTCTTTGAATCCTTCAGGCTGTTGTACTGCCAGAATTCTCCACCCAGGCTGGATTCGTCCCACCAGTAGAACACGGGATCGTCGTCCCAGACGATAGATTCCATATCGACACTGCCGAGCGATACCATGCGCCATTCGTTGGGGGCCACCGCAATCTCGGGAGCCACCGTAAACACGGTATCGAACGACGCAGCCCCTGTACCGAGCCCCGCCTGGAGTTCGTAAACACCCGGCAACAGCGGGTAGAAGATTACAGTATCGCTATACGGCGCTGCAAGCTTTCTCGTGACATCGGTATTGGGAACGATATTGCCCAATGCATCAAGCAGCACCACCTGGAACGACGCAGCGCGTTTTGCCAATGCAGAATCCGTTTCAAGCACAAGGCGGACGGCGGAACCGGACTGCCTAAATTCGCTACGCACGAATTCGAGCTGTTGGCTGCTCCCTTCGGAGAAGTAGGCCGTAAAGACCGCTTTTGGTAATGTTATGCTAATTGTATCTCCCTCTAGGAATGTGTGATATTCCTCGACACTATCCTTAGAAGAGCCATTCTGACGCTTAATAAAAACAACCATGGAATCCAGTTTGTAACCCGGTTGCGGAGCCGCACGGAGCACGAGTTTAGATGGCCCCGGAGACTCAGGCAAGAGCATCGTACTGTCGCTCGTAAACTCATGAGTTCGATAATCAGAAGAATCTTTAAATCCCGCGTAAAGGTACTCATCCAATACGACAGTTCCATTCTCCGAAACAAGACGGACATTGGCATAGCCCAAATCTTTAACGCATTCATCCACATCGCCCCAAACAGCATAAAGCGAACGTTTTTTCTTAGAAAGCGCATTAAGTATGGAATCACTATCTACACTTTCAAAATAATCAACAGCTTTTGCATCAGATTTCACGGCCCAACCGAGGACACAAGCATCGGACGTGTACACCCAGCGCGGCAAATGCACCTGTCCACCTTCTTCTTCCACATCAACAGAATCACCCGCAAAGGAATGGACTCCAAAGAACACGTTCTTGTTGTCGGTATTCAGGTCATATGCCATCGTGATGTACCTGACGAACCTTGCAAACAAGTCATGACGGAGCCCCTTTTCCACACCAAACTGCAACAAGGCATTATCAGGACTCCAAGAAATTGAATCCACCTGAGCATTTGCATTGGTATCCGTTACTATCACGTAAACATCTTTCAATTTGTATCCCGAATCCGCCAGCGAGGATACATAGAATGGCAACGTATCACTGTAGGTAACGGGCAATTCCATCTGGCCATTTTCAAAATGGTGTTCATACCTTTTCTTGCTATCATTTGGATCAGATTGCCACAAGTACAACGAACCATGACTGGCCCCCGTATCCGAAACACTCTTAACCTCATTAAACATCAAGGGAACCGAATCAATCGTGCAACTCGGATCACTCGAATCAGTCCAAGTAGCGAACACTGCAAAGCTATCATTCTTGACTTCTGCGGTCTCAATCAAATCCGAATTCAAATCCCAAAAGGCATACGATGCCCCGCTCGATTTCGGAAGCCATCCGTCAAAGCAGGCTTCTAGACTAAGCACTTTCGGCAACATTGCGGTTTCATAGTTTTCAAGGCTGAACACGCGGTCTCCATACAGTTTGTCCGTAAAGAAGAGGTCATCCGCCGTCGTGTTAAAATCGAACGACACCTTATAGGGAATAGCCTCATAATCCGGAATCACATGCACATGGAAGAACATATTGTTGAGATGCGAGGGGACAAACGCCTCGAGAACGCTATCCATATCCAGCAATTCGGAGGGTTTCAACTGTTTCACAGTCCATTTCAAGGCACTATCGCTCTTGAGGACACGTTCTTGATCATAGTAA
The DNA here is from genome assembly GCA_902768325.1 of Fibrobacter succinogenes. GTDB lineage: Bacteria > Fibrobacterota > Fibrobacteria > Fibrobacterales > Fibrobacteraceae > Fibrobacter > Fibrobacter succinogenes_A. The sequence goes on along the minus strand of CACXKY010000078.1, from coordinate 11,313 downwards.
TAGTACAACGAATCCGGGCTGGCAAGATACGGGCCTTCCGTATCCATGCTCTTATTCCTGTAACATGAGCTCAGATTATTGCTACCATAGCAATCTTCAAATTCGTTAGCACTTGCAACCCAGGATTCATTTGCAATCCAGACATCGGCTTGCCAGTTCTTGAGCTTATAACCGGTCCCTACATGCATGCCTATACGAGAAGTCATCATTACATCCGACTTGAAGTATCCATATTCATTCTTCGAAGAATCAACCGCCACCAGCTTTCCGCTCTTGTCGTAACCGTACAAAGTAAAAACCAGCGGAATCGATCCATCGTCCGCAACGCTTATCGTCGCTGCATTTTTTCCTTGATTTACATATTTAATGTAAAGTGTGTCCGCATGATCAGCCGTTAGCGGCTGAGAATAGTCAGCCTCTATTTGCGAGAATAATTGTTCAAAGGAATTTATCCCCGTCATACTACCATTGTGAATTTCTGTGCATGCGGTCGCCTTACACGGCACCCTATATTCTTCGGCACCATATAGCATCCACGAACCGCCTTCCTTCACAAGCACCGCAGGAAGTACTCCCTTCGCCCAATACTGCCAAGCTGACGTCACCCTGGGCCACAGGAATATCGAGTTGACATCGTCCAGGGGGACAGTCAATCCACCCTCATCCGCCTCGTAGACAATCGTGAATTTGCGATTCCAATTTGCGTAGATATGTATATCAGACTGAATAGAACTGTCTAAAGGGAACGGATTTTCATTTTTCACCGTGACAAAATCCACGCTCAAGTTATCCATCTTGTCTAAAAAATCCGACGGGAGCTTACCGTTTTTATCCGTATAGGCAACCACATACGGATTTATGGAAACCCACGTCAAATACTCCTTAATCGAGAACTTCTCATCATCCGAAAGTTGGTCATAGATGTCTTCTATATTAACAGACACCTGGAACGAGCTTCTTTTTTTCGAGACTACGGGCAGTTCACCAGGCTCATTATCCCAAGTTGAGGAATTCGTCGGATTGTTTGAAGCGGTACTCAAGACAAAGGAAAACAGGCGCGATTTCATCTCTTCGGCAGGAATAATACCGCTATATATGGAATCTCCCGTTTCCATTAAGATCGTTCCTGTTCCAAATTTATTTAGGTTCCCTTCGGCATTGAGGCCATCCAGCGCATTGCGGTAATTGGACTTGATGATATAAGCAAATTTATTATATGACGAAATTGCTTCTTTCCAATTCGTCACTTCATTAGGAGTTGCATCTATATAAAATTTTCCCAAAGCATCGCGTGCGAAAGGATCGTCATTGCCATAATGGTAGTTGGAAATGACATTCACATACGAATCGTCTAGACTCAGATGCAAAATTCCTATAATAAAACCTGGGTTACCGATTGACGCACGAACATCCCCTTCAGACGCATTGCCGGTGATAAGGGAGTTTCTCCTAGTAAGAACCTTACCCGCAATGCCGCCCACACCTGCTTCGGCGCCCGGCACCGCATCCAAGGAATTGGCCGCAACAGTGATATCCCCCTGCGTCCGGGCATTTCTTATGCTAAACGAGCTTAAAGAACCTTCGAACTCGCCAACGGCACCCCCTACATAAACATGGGTATTTGCCGTAGCAGTCGTTTTAATCAAAGCCTTCCCCTCAACGGACTTGACTATGGACGAATCCGCCATCATACCAAATGTGGCATCTGCATTTGGGGAACTTGAACCCCCTACATAATATCCTTTTAACGAAACATAGCCAAACAATCCACCCGCAACCACATCTTTTTCCGAAGCCGACAATAAAGAAAAAGTAACCTTATCTTGAATGGAAGAAAGGAACATGCCCATATCACCACTCCCAGGGCCATCTTCTGTTACAGAGCCGACAAGTCCACCCCCATTTACAGTCAAGGCATTCCCATTTTCGCTTTCTATGTCGGCCCGAATCTGGTTTCGAGAAAATTCGACATCCCCTCGATCGGCCCAAGCCACATTACCCATAATTCCACCGAGGTATTCATTACCCTTGGAATTTACCTGTATGGAGGCAATCACTAATTCATCAGTGACATCAATCTGCGGGGTGATATCGGTTCTTGCGAAATTGCTAATCTGCACAAGTCCAATTTCACCACCGACATAAACATCCCCATCCACCTTACGTTTAACGTTCACCGTGGCCGAAGTCACCTTGTTATCATAGATTTTCAACTTCGAATTCAAAGTGGCGCTCCCCGCCAGACCTCCCACAAAAAAATCTGTGGGAGTAGAAACCAAGGATAAGCCATTTTCGTTCTCCTTCACGTCAAGCGTCACGGTATTTTTAGAGACTCTGATATCATTGTCGTTCGTCGGAATATAAATCTCGCCAACAAGGCCACCAACATAGACGTCGGTACCAATAAACTCATCATCGACGACAAGGTTCACCGTATTGCTCGATATATCAAACTCTCTTCCAATTTGGGCATTCTTGTTGTTGAGGATTGCAGCAAGGCCACCGGCAATCGGTCCTGTGATATCCATGTCTATTTTGGCATTATGGATTCTCGACGAATACGAATATTTGGTGTTTCCGTCCCCCGAAAGGACTCCCACAATACCGCCTGAACAGGTCTCAGAAACCACCGTAGATTTCTTGATGGATACATTTGAAAATTCTACCCCCGAAGCCGAGTCCGCAAATACTGCCGCACACGCATCTTTCGTCTGATCGGTATACTCCGACTCCACATAAGCATCAGAAAAATTCAAGTCTTCAACAAGAGCATTCGACATTTTCGAAAAGAAGCCAACACCACCCGTTTTTATCGAACAATAATCATAGATAGTATGGTTCTGCCCACTCACACGTACCGAAACATTCTCGGAAAAAGAAAGACTCCAACGCTGGGAAACTTGATCACCCACACATGCCGTCTTACCATTTTTGACAGTCTTACCGCCTAGGTGAATATCACTGATGAACCTGATTTCCCTTTGCGTCACAGACTTATTCAAAATCACGCTAGACTGGTGAGCCATGAATCGAGTGACAAAATCATTCCAACTAGAGCCAAAGGTATACGTATTCATGTCCGCTGCAGTCGCAGCATCAACCTGAACGATATCGCATAGATACAAAGTAGAAGACTCTTCCGAACAACGGAATCCAATCGGATCAATGTTAGAAGATACTTCGGAATCCTCGGCGGCATAGGCGGCACACGCCAGCAACAGCATGCTGGCAATACAGGCAATTCTATTCAAGGTCATACGGGCCCTCACTGTACTTTTTCCTGTAAGAAAAATAATACATTCACAGCACATTAGCACACAAAAAAAAGCCCCATTCCTTAAAATGGGGCCCTTTTATCAATTTTTCTACTTAACCAGGGTCTTTTTTATCGCGGTCAGGTTACCGGCCCTGACGCGCACATAGTAAAGTCCCCTATGCGGCGATTTGAGCGTCGCGAGGTTCGCACCGGCGGTCGCCGTAAACCTGCTGCGGTCCACCACCTTGCCGTCCAGCGAGACGATGTCCACCTGCACGTTCGCACCGGCCATATCCGCAGGCACATCGAAGCCGACGTCTACAAGTCCCGGACGCTGCACCATGCGGAGTTCGCCGAGGGAAGCCTTGGCGGCGACCACGGCACCACTGCGGGCTACACGCACCGTCACAGGAGTGGCCGACTGCTTCAGCAGCACCTTCACCGACTTGCCTTCAGATACTTCGGTCGTCTTTCCGTCGACCGTCACGAACAGCTTCAGGCCCTTCGCAGCGAGGGCGCCAAGCCCTTCGAAAGAAAGGAACCCGTCGCGGTAATCGGAGGCGCTCGCTTCCATCTGCCACACATATTCGTCGGCCACGGCCTTCGTGCTCTTCGCGAGGAACTTGCCGTTTTCGACAATGGAGAGGTTCACATGGTCGCCCATGCCGCTCGGAGGTTCATCCATGTTGCCGGAGGTGCCCGCCGCAATGAAGTTCCAGCTGTCCTGCTTACCGAATTCGTCGGAGAGCTTCACACGGACGTTCCATTCGTCGGAACCGGCCTTGGCGAGAACCTTCTTCAACGCAGACTCGTCTTTCTTCTTTCCGTACAAGGGCTTCGTAGAAACGGTCCAGGTCGTCGGTTCGCTCACCTTCGCCCAAACGGCTTCGTAGGGGCCGAGCTCCGTGGGCATCTCGTACCCACCCTTGACCGGGTTCCATTGCCAGAACACCACGTCTCCGCCCTTGCCGCCACTCAGGTCGATTCTCCAGCCATGCGGGTTGGCCACCAGGTTCCAGCCGCTATAGATGCTATCGAGTTCCCAGACGATTTCGGTTGCGGTCGTCGGAGTTTCTTCCTTGAGGATAAGCGGGTTGCCGCTCCTGGTGCCGTACCAGTAACCGCGAGACGGGTCATCGTTTTCGCCGGCCTTGTAGCTGCGGTACTGCCAGTATTCGCCCACCGGGTTAGCTTCGTCCCACCAGTAGAGGGCATCGTCATCGGTGCGCAGCTTGTTTTCAGAGCTCAACGCAGCGAGGCTCACCATCTGCCAAGAACGCGGCGTCACGACAATTTCGCCTGCCACTTCGAAGGCGGCTTCGTAAGAGTCCTGCTCGCCAGCACATTCGACCGTCAAGACGACCTTGTACTTGCCGATGGGTGCCGGGTAGAGTTCCCATTCCGTACGGGCAGATCCTTCCTTCACGGACTCCACATCGAACATTTCGATAGAACGGCCCATGTCGTCCAGCAATTCCACGCTGGCCGTCACCTTATCGTCGGTATTCTCGATGTTCGTACCGAACGTGAGGCGGATGGCGTTATTGCCCGACTGTTCGATCTTCGGTTCCACAATTTCGACGACGACGGCACCAGCCTTCTCGCTGCTCGATTCCGGTTCAACACTGCTGGACTGCGGTTCCACACTGCTAGACGTGGGTTCCACAGAGCTGCTGGATACCGGTTCCACACTGCTAGACGCGGGCACCACGGAGCTGCTGGACACCTCGGCCTTCTTAACGAGCGCCGTAACAACCAGGTTGCCCGTGATGTTGTCAAACGGAACGTTCCATCCGGTGAACACGCCGTTCACGCCAACCACATCCTTCGGAGCAACGGCAGCTTCGCCATAGGCGACGGTCTGCGTTTCAATCTCTTCGCCGATGTCGTTCAAGAACTTCACCGTGAAGGTAAAGGCCACGGAATCGAATACGGCCATATAGGTCTGTTCACCCGTAACAGGGCCAATCTCCGGATCCCATCCCTTGAACGTATAGGAATGGCTTTGAGTCGCAGGCCTCGTCGGAATATCATTGCATACCGGGATAGCTCCATAGACCGAATCGCCTTCACATACAGTATTGGGTCCATTGGCAAAGCGGATGTGGAACGTTTGCGGCGCCGTTTTCAGGGAGGAATCGAACATCGCCGTATAGGTCGCCGGGCCATCCACCATCTGAAAATCCGGGCTCCAATGCGTGAACCAATAGGTATAGTCTTGGGTTTCAGGCTTGGTCGGATGTTCACCATCATAAGTCGGCATATCCCCATAGAAGAAGTCCTTGGTAATCGTCTTGCCGTTGATTACGAATTCCACAACATAGCTGTTCTTCGAATACTGGGCGGTCACCATGTTGGACGACACGACCATATCACCCGACTTGTCCCAGCCGGTAAACGTAAAGCCATCCCTTTGGGGAACTTCGGGCGCCACAGAAGCGAGCGTCACCCCGGCCGGAGCAACAACGTAATGATCCTTGTTGACAAAGGCAGACACTTCTTCAACCCACTCATAGAAAGCGAACGTAAGTGTATAGGAGACTTCTTCATCGGGAGTAATCGGAGTGTGGCCATTGATGGCAAAAATCGGCAGGTTGTCGTTCAAGTTCGTCTCGTAGCTCCACACGTAGGGGCTCTGTCCCTTGTTCAATTTACCTGCAAATTCTTCCACCTGCATCTCGGCATTCGTCAAGGTACCGTTGTTCAGCGCCGTCAATGCCTTCGTTTCGCCATTGCGGACGTTGTAGGTCGTGGTCCAAGAAGCGACACCGCTTTTCCAGGTAGAAGTCAGGTCGGTCCCGTTCGAAAGGGCTCCAAACGCATCCAGGTATTCGGCATCTTCATCCGAGAAGTGGTAGTTAGAAACAAAGCGGCGGGTAAGCGTGCCGATCACCGCCAGGCGGCCTGCGATATAACCGAGATAGGCATTCGCGTTGGCGCGGGTATTTTCCTTCACCGCGATAGAGCCGGCCGTATAGGTGTTCTTCACATCGAACGCCTTGTCGCTTTGAGCCTTGGCCACGAGGCCGCCCACAAAGAGGCTATCGCCACCGAAATCCGCATCGTCGACAAGGATTTCGCCCGTGACCGCAGAAAGGGAAACACCTTCCAGGCGGGCCGCATAACCGCAAAGGCCACCGACATAGGCAACCGCCTTCGCACCACTTGCGCCATTGCTATTGAGTTCAACCACCGGGGCACTGGCGTTTTCAACCGTGGTCAAAGTGAAAGATACACCGCGCTGCTGCTTTACAAATCCGCCCAAGACACCGCCCAAGTACACCTTGTCCGTACTGTCGGCAGCCACGGCGCGGCCCGTGAAACGCACATTCTTGAACTGGAGCGCAGTATTGTTGGCCACTTCGCCCTGACCGACGAGGCCGCCCACGAACACGTTTTCGGAACCCGTCTTGGCTGCGGATTCAACCACCATGCTAGACGTGTTGTTGGTAAAGGCGTCCGCAGAGCTCGCAAAGCAGCCCGAACCAACCATACCGCCCAAGGATACGTCGGCTTTGAGGCCAGCCACCTCGGCAGCGTTAGCCGCCACGCGGATGGCACCCTTGCTCGTAGAGCCCACAATAGACAAGAAAGACGATTCCCCGCTCTGGGCCGTACATTCCGAAGTCGTCCCGACAAAGCCACCGGCGAAGAAGCGGTAATCCCCCGCCGTCTTGAGGGAATCATCGATATTGACGCTCGCACGGGCATTCATAATCTTAACGGAGTTGCCCTTCTGGAACCCGATACGCCCAACGAGGCCGCCCGCATAGACGTTATCGGACATTCCCTTCAAGAGGCGAACGCTATCGACAACCACATCCTGGATGGTATAATTCTTGGTAGCGCCAAACGGCATAAACGAAACTTCACCGAACAAGCCGCCCATGGCACGCCCGCCCGAAACAGTCGTATAACCGGCGCCGCTGTCACCCGTGGCCGGTTTCAGTTCCAGGGTATCACGGAAAGCTGCGTAGTCCATGTCTACGTAGGCCATCATGCCCGCAAGGCCGCCCAATGCAGACGGCGTATTGGCAGAGCTGTTGTCACGGATCTTCCCGCGAATCTTGATGCTGTACAGGGAATCATTCACGGCCATACCCACAACACCGCCCAGGAACACCGTATACTCAGACGGCCAGGTGGAATAGTTGAATGCCGCTTCCAGAGCCTTCCCTGCAAAATTGCCATCCGCAGGGGTCACTTCTATGTTGTTCGAAATAATCAGGTCATCCGTCGCCAAAATGTTGCGGATGGTCGAGTTGCCTGCATAACCGGCAATACCGCCGGCAATGGGGCCGCGGATAGTCACATCTTCGAGAGTCACGTTGGCAACCGTCGCCATGTGCACCGAACCGAACAGCGCACCGACCGGGAAATAATCCCTAGCGGTCGTAGAAGCGTCGACATCGTCGCGGGAATCCTTGATGATGATGCGGACGTTCTTGATACGCATATCGGCGGCATAACCTTCCGAGATGGAACTGAACAAGCCGACAGGGCGGCTCATGACGCTATCAGCGACATCATGCACGTAGCAGAGGTTCTTGATCAGGTGGCCTTCACCCAGGAAGGACTGACCATTGAGATAAGAAAGGGGAACGAGCTGAGCATCGCAGGCTTCCTCGGCAGTTTTCGAATCAAAACCACCCAGGTCGATATCGCTTTCAAGGTGAAGCGGGTGGTTGTTCTTGTCGTTCCACACCGTCGAAATGAGTTCGGCAAGGCCTTCGTTCACTTCGGCAGCCGTAGTAAACGGGCCCACCGACATGAAGCAGGGCTTAGGCGCCGCAAAGACGTACGGGAACGAAGGAACTGGAGTGGGGGCATCCACCGTGCAGCCCGTAGAAGACTGGCTCAGGTAATAGTGGTCTTCGCATTTTTGCTGCATGCCGACAAAAGTGCAAATCTGTCCCTTGGTCACGTTGAAATACGCCATATTCGGGGTAAAGGCGGCAAAGGCCAAACCGGTGGTGGCCAGCATCATGGTGCAAGCAAAAATGAACCGAGTGCGAATTTTCTCCATGCGTACCTCTTGTTCTTCTTATTCTCAGTGAGAAAATAATTTAAAATTCCCCTTTTACATAGTGATTTACGACAAACAGAAGTCCACTGTGACGATAGACACGGCCCCGAAAACCTCCTTTTCAGTATTTGTAAATAAAAATTTACCCAATTATATGTATTTTGGGAGCCTTTTTTCCCGGGGGGCGGGTTCAGAATGCATTAATTAACATAGATTTAAACCCAAAACCACATGAATAAGGAGTACAAATGAAAAGAATTTTCTTGACCCTCGCCCTCGTCTTCGGGCTTGTCGCGACAGCCGCCGCCCAAGTGAATGTCGGTGGCCGCCTGGCCGTAACCATGAGCACCTTCAAGGGTGACCAAACAGATGATTTCTCCCTGGGTCTGGGTTTCAATGCCGGTGTTGCCGCAAAGTACAGCTTTAACCAGATGTTCGCAGCCGTCCCGGAACTCGGAGTCGACTTCCGCCGCGTCACCAATAGCGAAGCCGACGATTTCACCTTCTCCGCCTGGGTGCTCCAGATTCCGCTGATGTTCCGCGCCAACCTGACTCCGCAATTCTACGCGGAAGCCGGTCCGTCCATTGCGTTCATCCTCAGCAGCGAAGCTGACTATGACGCCCCGGAAATCGACGACGATAAGCTTGCAGCCGTTCAAGGTTATATCGGCAGCGTCATCAACGAATTCGACATGTACAAGAACACCAATACCCTCGAAATCGGCATCGCTGCCGGCTTGGGCTATACCGTTATCCCGAACCTCGACGTGAACTTCCGCTTCATCATGGGCTTCACCAACATCTTCGAAGATGTGGACATGGGCCCGCTTGTCGGCAAGAAGGAAATCGACGTTCAGCACATGCAGTTCTCCCTCGGCGCCACCTACTGGTTCCTGTAATCGCCGTTTTTCGCAAAAAAAACGTTTTCGGCACCCCGTTGGGGTGCCTTTTTTGTGTCCTGGGTCACATTCCCGCCTAACGAGGCCCCCTTTAGGGGTCAAATTGTTATTATTTAACTACAAACCCCCATAACCAAGGAGAATCTATGCTCAAGAAAATCGCTCTCGTGGCAGCTCTCGCCGCTACAGCTTCTTTCGCAACCTGGAACTACTTCCCTGTCCAGGAAGCCGGCAAGGGCCAGGCCGAAATCGGCGTGACCGACAAGATGCAGGACAAGGCCAACCAGCTTGCCCTCTTTGCCCAGGCCCGCTACACCATCATCCAGAACTTCGAATTGGGCGTCAAGGTCCCGTTCGTCATCTTCACCCACTGGGATGGTCACGACCTCAAGCAGGACGGCCTCGACGAAATCCCGCTCATGCTCCGTTACCAGTTCATGCCCATCATGAACGCCTTCTTGGACGTCACCCTCCCCACCTGCAGCGAAGACCTCTGCGGTAAGGACGATCCGTTTGGATTCCATTTCGGTGTCCAGTACTCCCAGAACTTCGGCTTGGTGAACTTCGGTTCTGAACTCGGCCTGAAGCTCGAAACCGCCGGTGACGACAAGACCACTCCGCCGTGGGATCTGAACATCGGCCTGGAAGCTGACTTCGCCGTGTCCCAGATGTTCACCCCGTACGTCGGTGCTGACATCGACATTCTCATTGGCAAGTACACCTTCGACGGTGACAACTACGGCAAGAGCCACACTGGCGACCTCGGCATTGCCCCGTTCCTCGGCCTGAACATTGCCATCAACCCGATGTTCTACGTCGACCTGAGCGCCAAGTTCGGTATCGGCGACGACTACTACGGCGACAAGACCCCGATCTGGCTGACCGGCAAGTTCGGCATCAACTTCTAATCAGTTGAAAACCGCTTTGAAGACGCCCCCGACCGAGTCGGAGGCGTTTTTTGTTTACCGAGATTTACGTTTCATATGTAAACATAAATTGAACGGCCCGGAGGCCCATTTTCATTGCCTAAGAGCCGATGGATTTTTAGATTTATACTCCGAAACACTTACAAGGAGTTTGGTATGCTGAAAAAAGTTATTCTTGCTGCGGCCCTCGCCGTAAGCGCTGCGTTCGCCACCTGGGACTATTATCCGGTTCTCGAAGCCGGCAAAGGTTCCATCAAGGGAGACCTCTATTACGACTGGCACCACGACTGGTCCCAGGCAGGCCTCAAGCTGGGCGTCCGCTACAGCCTTATCCAGAACCTTGAAATTTCTTTGCAGGACTGGGGTTACCAGTTCTGGAACGAAACCGACTGCAAAGGCTGCGCCAACGGCGGTAACGGCCTTCGCGACCTGACTCTGGGTGGCCGTTACCAGATTACCCCGATGGTCAATGCGTTCTTGGACTTCATCCTCCCCGTTGGCAGTACCGATTGGGATGGCCCCGGTACGAAAAGCCCGGGTCAAGATGAGCTCGCCCTCTATTTGGGCGCCCAGTTCAGCATGCCCACTGGAATTCAAGGACTCAAGTTCGGTACCGAAGGCGGCATTTTCTGGGGCTTTGAACACGACAACTGGGAACGCGGCCTCGAAATCCATATGGCAGGCGAAGTCGGATACACCATCCCGAACGTCGGCTTGACCCCGTTCGTCGGCATGAAGTTGAAATTCCGTGTTACTGAAACCGAATACGAAGGCGAAGACGGCAAGGATTACGGCGACAACGACGATGGCGACAACCAGTTTATCCTCTGGCTCGGTGCGGACTACTTCGTGATTCCGAACCAGCTCGATGTGTCGGCCAAGCTTTTCGTACGTAGCGGCGACCACGACAACATGGGTGGTGACGCTAGCGGCCTGAACATCGGCGTGGAATTCTTCTTCTAACAAGGAAGGACGCCCGCAAGCAGGGCACTGAGTTTATGAGAAAGGCGTGCGAAAAGCACGTCTTTTTTTATTGTGCGAATGCCACCCTGGAAACTGTCACCCTGGAGCAAGGCGTAGCCGTGCGATAGGGTCCATAGAATGATACTGTCACCCTGGAGGGAGTCCGCAAGGACGACCGATAGGGTTTGAGATCCTTCGACTTCGAGGCTTCGCCTCTCCGCTCAGGATGACACGACCAAAGGT
>CACXKY010000077.1 GCA_902768325.1 Fibrobacter succinogenes | reverse complement strand
CCGAGCCTTGTCGGAAGAACCGGTTGCTATGTCGACGGTGACCCGGATTGCAAATGGTCTGGTCGCGGTTACAGTTGGGCTGCCGCGATAGATTCAATGGCGTTGGCGAATGATTCCGAGAATCCTGTCATGTGCGGCTATAACAGGAGCTGTGGCTTTGTTAGTCAAGTGCGCGGTATTTGCCCCGAAGGGTGGCACTTGCCAGACACAACGGAATGGAACGACCTCTTTGCTGCCGTGGGCGGTAGAGAAGTTGCTGGCCTGCACCTCAAGGCTAAAATGGGGTGGCATGCCGATTCAAACGGAGTAGATGATTTTGGATTTTCTGCAATCGCTACGGATTTTTCTGTAGATGTCTATGGAGATAGAGTTTATGGGCATCATACAAATTTTTGGAGCACTGTTGAAAATGGACTTACCAAATCCGCTACGGCGTATTTGGGGGCGGCAAGCGAAGCGGCTAGTATTTCGGATGGATCCCCAAAATATGCAGGATCGACATTGAACGGTCAGAGGTATGCGGGCTACATGATTCGCTGCGTACGTGATTATTTGGCTACGCCTTCATCAAACTCGGTGAAGACGCTTGGCGGTTGGAGCTGGAAGGTGCCCAAGGAATCGCGCATGAATCCTGATTTTGCATATGGTGAACTGACTGATTCCCGTGATGGGAAAACTTATAAAACGACCAAAATCGGTTCACAGACTTGGATGGCTGAAAACCTGAATTATGCCGATACAAATGCCATGCCGAGCCTCAAGGCGGAAAGTTTCTGCTATGGTAATGATGCCAAGAATTGTGAGGTCGCTGGACGCTTGTATATATGGAGTGATTCTTTGGGTAGGGTCTGCCCTGAAGGGACTCATTTGCCGAGTCTTTCGGAATGGCAAACTTTATTTGCTGAAGTCGGAGGAGATACGGTGGCTCTGACATCTCTCGTGACGCATTCCGGTTGGGATTATGCTTGGCGTGATGTTCAGGATTATCTGGAAAATGGAACGGATAAGTATGGTTTTTCTGTAATGCCTGTGGGAGCAATGTACGGTTCCGGAGACTTCCGGTCTGATGGCTTAGGCGCATTTTTCTGGATTTCAGATGTGGCTAAAAACATTGTATTTGGTGCTCCGGCTGGCGTGATGTCTGTTGTTGAGACTAGGCCAACTTACGGAAGGTCAGTCCGTTGCCTCAAGGATTAACGTTAGGGGAAAAGACTTATGTTCATGGAAAAGAGTTCTGTTTTGAAGTGGAGTAAATTCTTTGGGGTGCTCGCGGTGGGCACCATGTTCTGGGCGTGTTCCGATGGCGAAAAGACGGCGGGCGGTTCTACCGAAGACGCGGGCATTATCGCCATCAAGGATTTGGACGTGGCGGGCGTGACGCAGAAGGGTCCGTTCGTGAAGGGCTCCGCGGTGACGGTACGGGGAATCGATTGCAAAACTTTGGAACTGACGGACGAATACTTTGAAAGCGAAATTAGGAGCGACAAGGGCGACTACGATGTCGATGGCATCAGCCTGTCTTCGACTTGCGCCGTGTTCGAAGTCGCGGGCTATTTCCTCAACGAAGTTACCGGGAGGACGTCGCTGGATAAGGTGACGCTCCGCGCGTTGACCAGTCTCAAGGACCGTAAGAAGGTGAATGTCAACTTGTTTACGACATTGGAATACGAACGCGTAATGAAATTGGCTGCGGATAAAGGGAAGTCTTTTGCCGAAGCGAAGAAACAGGCTGAAAAAGAAGTCCTTGGCGCTTTCGATATCAAGGATATCGTTTCGGAATTCGAAACCCTGGACATCTTTGAAAAGGGCGAAGGGAATGCGGCACTCCTTGCCGCAAGCGTGCTCGTGCTGGTGCAGGACAGCTCAAGCCAAGATGCGAGCGTCTCCGATCGCGTGTCGCGCTTGGCTGCTGCGATTGCCGAAAGCGGAATATGGAACGATGGCTTGAAAGCGCAAATTGCAGGCCTGGCTTCGGCCGCCTTGGAAAACGGCCAAATGGATTCAATCCGCAAGAATCTCGAAAGCCTGGATTATGCCAATGAAGTTCCGCAGTTTGAAAAATATGTGACCAATTTTGTGGATAATGCTTCGGCTATGGATGACTCGACTGAATACATCGATTGGAGCATTCCTAAGGAGGCGCACTTCAATCCCAATATCAACTACGACTCCATTGTCGATAGCCGCGACGGGAAAGTTTATAGGACCGTGAAAATAGGTAGTCAGGTATGGATGGCGGAAAACCTGAATTATGCGGACAGCGTTGCGACGCCTAGCCTTCTGAAGAAGAGCTGGTGCTTTTACGACAATCCGGAACATTGCGAGGTCGCCGGCCGCCTTTATACCTGGGCTGCCATTGTTGATTCGGTGAACCTGGCAAACGACGAAGATGCGCAATTTTGCGGTTACCTGACTAATTGCGAGTTCCCTGAAAAGCTGCGGGGGATTTGCCCTGAAGGGTGGCATTTGCCCGATACGACAGAATGGCGGACCTTGGTTTCTACGGTAGCGGACGATCCGAGTGTGGCTGGCTTTGCGCTTTCGTCTAAAGTCGGGTGGGACAAAACGGGTACGGGTACCGATGATTATGGCTTCTCGGCGTTCCCTGTCGGGGATAAGTACCGCGATTTTGATTTTTCTGAATTTGCCGGCACCGGCCTTAGCGGCACGACTTCTTTTTGGAGTATTTCGGAAGATTCGCGGGATAAGCAGCTGGCGTTTACCTTGGGATTCTTTTTGGGTTCGGTCGGAATTACGGGTGATTTCAAAGACCTCGGGCTTCCGCTTCGTTGTTTGAAGGACTAGGATTTGGTAGGATAATAACTTATTTTTTTGACAAACAGGGGAAACATCATGACGCTCGGTCTGAACAATAAAATTCTTGCCCTTATGGCTGTTGCTTGCGTTTTGTCGTTTGCAGCTCCTACGCCAATCGCCCCGCAGAAAGTGGACGGGTGCTATCAGATTTCCAATGCCAACGAACTGTACGGTTTTGCGGCCATTGTGAACGGGACTCTCAGTGAAGGGCGCGCTGCGGAAAGTTCCGCCTGCGGCAAGCTGACCAATGATATCGTGGCAAATGATACCACGGATTATTATTGTTACTCGAAAATCGTGTCGAATGACACGGTTCCCGCATGTTACAAATATGTCGTTGAGGTTGACGCTAATGGTGATGACCATGCAATACCAATAGATGTTAATCCCGAGGAAATCGAACCCCGTACTCCGTGGACTCCGATAAAGATGTTTTCCGGGTCGTTTGATGGCCAAGGTCATACCATTTGGGGACTTGAAAACGTTGATGATTCTACCCAGAACAACTTGGGCTTTATCTCCACTGTTGTTCGCGGTTCCGCGACGAAGCCCGTGACAGTCCGGAATCTGGTGTTTCGTGAGGGTGGAATAAAGGGCCGGGATACGGTGGGCGTAGTTGTTGCGAGGAATAGCGGATTCCTCCTGTTGGAAAATTTGAGTCTCTTTTCTCCTGTAAGAGGTCGCAGGCACGTTGGCGTTTTTGTGGGTAGGAACAATGGCGTGCTGTCCGTCAAAAATGGATTTGCTTGGCGTGCTACGGGCGAAAGGGCTGTTGGCGTGGTTGTCGGCTCCAATTCGGGAACTATGGATGTGGACGGGCTGAGCAACGGTTACGGGTTTGAGACGGAATACAGTTTAATGTATTATGATGGCCATTTAGAGGCAGGAAACCGCGCCGGTATGATTCTTGGCGTGAATGAAAAAAACGCTGAATTGAATGTGAGAAACGCTTCGATAACGGGATCTAAATGGAGTAGTAGAGGAGTGGAAATCTATGCCGATTCTCTTATGGGCGGTTTTGTTGGTCTTAACGAAAAGGACGCCTATATTTCCATAGCGGAGTCCCGTTTTTGGGGCGCTCTAGATGGCGGCTTCTATGGTGGTGGCTTTATTGGTGTAAACCGTGGTATAGTCGATGTCGTGAACTCCTATGCCGATGGGAGTGTTGAGGGGACGACGGTGGGGTGCTTTGTTGGCCTTAACGAGGATTCGCTTTCGATTACCAATTCCTATAGCGCATGTTCTCCGGAGAGAGATAGGGGAGACCCTGTCGTTGGCCAATGCGATGGCCGTATTTCTCTCAAGAATACGTTCTATAGGGAATATGTGGAGAGTTGCGGAATGTATTGTACGCAAACCGTTACGTTTGCCTGCGCTTCGAAACTGGGGGCTAAGAGCGTTACGAAAAATGAATGGGGAAATGGCACGCTGGCCATCCTGTTGCACAATTATGAAGGTGGTGAAGTTTGGGGGCAAGATGTGCCGTCTGGACAGATATGCCCTATGCCGAATACGGCATATGGTCAATATGCGTTTAAGCTGAATCTTTGTACTTCGGATTATTCTTACGCTTCGGACATGGACGCGTCTAGCTGCCGCCCGGATACTACGATAAAAACCTATACGTATGGGGGTGGCGTTGCGCAGTTGCCGGAAGAGTCTAGGTACGGTTATGCTTTCTTGGGCTGGGCTTTTGCAAATAAGCCGGATTCCATTTTTACATCGATTAGTAAAGAAACGTTCGGCGACCTTAATCTTTTTGTCAGGTGGGAGGGCGATACCCTAGTCCCGCCGCAGGATAAGGACGGGTGTTACCTGATTTCGAAAATTGGGGAATTGTATGGATTGGGAATCCTCCAAGACAAGAAATGCGTCAAGCTCGTGAACGATATCGTTGTCAATCAGGATATGGACGGTGTTGAACTTGGAAATACCGAGTATTATCAACGGAGAGCGTGGGATGGGGTCATGGGATTCAATGGCGTCTTCGACGGACAGGGGCATACGATATCGGGGCTGCGGGGTAAAGGCCTTTTCTTGGAAGTGAATGAAGGTGATACGCTCACGATCAGGAATCTGGGTGTCGTAAATTCAGTCTTTCAGTCGTCCGTTTTTGTAGAAAAGAATAGCGGGTCCCTTAAGATCTCCAACAGTTTTAGTTCCGCAACAGGTAAGGGCCTTGTTTGGGATAATTATGGAGACGTGTCCATATCGGATGCTTATAATACAGGCGATGTATTTAGCGATGTGTATCACCCTGCCGGGAGTATGGTGTCGAACAATTACGCGATTATGTCTGTTGATCATGCCCATAATTCGGGCCTTATTAAAAATGGGGCGGGAATCGTTGGTGCCAATATGGGAACGGCCGTCATTAGCAATTCTTATAATGTCGGGACTTTTAAGACTGACGGCAGCAGTGAAAATCTGGGCGGCCTTGTGGCTGTCAGTAAGGGTAAAATGACAATCGTTAATTGCTATAACACCCAATCTGTTACTGCGTACTCCTCTGTCGGTGGGCTTGTCGGTTCCCATTGGACGGACACCTTGACGATTATCAATTCTTATTCCGCAGGGCATGCGTTTGAGATGTATCGGTCAAAAGACTATGGCCTGGTCGGCATGCCGATGCGTAGAGAACCTCATTATGGCAATTATGCCGTCTTCATGGATAACGTGTTCTATCTCAAGGGACTTGACGATTCTACGCACCTGGGCATACAGGCTTCGCCGGAGGTGTTCAAGAATGGCTACGTGGCAAAACTCCTCCATGACTACGTGCAGAAGGATGAAAACGGCAATGCGATAGAAGGCGGCGTTACCGGTGAAATCTGGGGCCAGGAGGTAGGTCTGGATTCCTTGCCCGTCTTCAAGAAAAAGCTGGTCGGAGTTACGGGTTCCGTTGGCGAAGACGATATTATCAATCCTCCGGAAATAGTAAAATCGTCCAGCTCTGGCTCGGTGCCGAAATCCAGTTCCAGCAGCGCGAACGGCTCTTCCAGCAGTGAAATCAGTGTGCCCGGTTCGAGTTCCAGCGTGACGAATACGTCTAGCAGTTCTTCCGAAAAGGCACCTTCTAGCAGTAGCGTGAAAAGTTCTTCGGGCGGCAAGGTCAATATCGCTTCGCGCCTCCCCGAAAGCGGCATTGGGCGCGTCAATACCGTGCGGATCGGCCATGGTGCGCTTGTTACGGGGGTTCCGGAAAATCGTCCGTTCGTTTTGTTCGATTTGCAAGGCCATGAGGTCGCATCGGGCATGAGCGGTTATTCTGGAATCACGCTGAATCGAATTACTGCGGGTAGGTATTATTTGCTTGTGGACCGTGAACGCTTTGTGGTGAATGTGCGGCCCTAACCCGGAAGGAGGAAAAAACATGGATAATTTCAAAAAATCCTTTATTGCATTTTTGCTTGTCGCCAGCACGACTGCGTTTGCGTACTATTCCCCGTTGGCACCGCAAAAGGTGAACGGGTGCTACCAGATTTCGAACGCCCGGGAACTTCATGGCTTTGCCGCTATCGTCAATGGGTCGCGCCAGTTTGAAAGGGATTCCGCGGCCTGTGGCGTTCTGACTGCGGATATCGTCCTTGATTCTAACACAACCGGCCATTGGGAACCGATGGAAGATTTTGCGGGATCCCTGGATGGTCAGGGGCACGTAATCTCCAATCTGTCGTTGCTCTCTGTTCGTGGAGGGACTTCGTCGGCGTTTATATTCTCGATCAACGGCGGAACTGCGGAGAACCCTGTGGTCATCAAGAATGTGGGCTGGGAAAACGCTTCTATTACTGGATGGTCTTCGACAAGCATCATATCTACTATAAAAAGCGGCTCCCACGTAAAGATGGACCATGTCCATAATAGCATGGACATCAAATGCGAACAGTCCTCTTCCTATGCGGCGGCATTTGTAAATAGCGTTGGAGTGGGGGCTTACCTGTCCATTTCCAATTCCTACAATACGGGAAATATTGTTGGCCAGAGTTTGTACCAGGAAGCACCCGGTTATCTTATTTACCTGACGAATGGGGAAGTCGAGTTGGACAAGGTCTATAATACAGGCAGCATCGCGTCTTTTTTCGGTTCGGTATTTGGGCATGTGAAAATCAAGAATTCCTATTCCCTGGGGGAAGGCCAAACGAGCGGGTTTGTAGGCTATGTGGGAATGGGGAAGGCAGAAATAGAGAACTCGTTTTACGTGGATACCCTTAAATCGAAATATGGCGGCACCCCGGCCTCTGCCGAAGAATTTGCGGATGGTACGGTTGCCATAAAGCTCCATTACAATTATGCCTATGACGGATTGATTTGGGGGCAGCAGGTCGGTGTCGATCCCGGCCCGACCTTCAGCGGAAAGATCGTTGGGGCGCATAGCGCTACGACGGGTATCTATTCCGTGGAAATGGTGACCCATGACCGCGATACCACCCGGTATGTAAACGAATATGCGAAAGGCTTTGGATTGAAATTACAGGACCCGGTTCCCAAAGAAGGATTCGTCTTTGGCGGCTGGTATGAAAATCCCGATTATTTGGGATTGCCCCTTAAGGAAATAGCCGCGGATGTGTCCGGAGATAAGAAGCTTTACGGAAAATGGTGGCCGTTACCCAAACCTAAAGCGGGTTGTTACGAAATCGGTTCGATCGAAGACCTGTTCGGCTTTGCCGCGGTCGTGAACGGCGCCGTCGGTGCGGAAAAGGATTCCGCCGCTTGCGGAAAGCTGGTTGCCGATATTGTTTTTGAAAATTCCGAGGATTTGTGGGTAAACGATTTCTTGATATGGACTCCCATGTGGAACTTCGCGGGAACGTTTGATGGAAACGGCTTTGCCATAAAAAACATCGCCATCTGGGGGAGTAGCGGTTTTTATCCGGAAGGAGTTGAATCGGTTGGTTTGTTCGGTTCTATTTCTGGCGGAACGGCGGAAAAACCGGTTGTTATCAAGAACCTCACTATCAGCGATGGCTACGTTCTGGGTGGATGGCATGTAGGTGCTATCGCCGGGGACATTGCCCAGTCCCATGTCGTTTTGGACAGCATTACGGTAGATGTCCGGGTTAATGGAGACTATATTGTCGGTGGGCTTGTGGGGTTAGTCCGTTCGTCAACGGTTTCACTGACCAATTCCCGTAAGGTTCTTACCAAATGGGGAGACATGGAATATGATCCTGATGTCTATGCACCGAGATCCGTGAACGGATATTACAATGTTGCGGGTCTTGTGGGTACCATCACTGATAGTTCGCATGTCAATATTGTCGATAATTATGTTAAGGGTTATCTTGAAGCGCTCCATTGTGGTATCGCTTCCGTGGTAGGCGTGGTTGACAGTTCGGATGTCTACATCAGCCGGACCTATGGTGAAACTGATATTTTTGGGGAAAGCTATGTTGGCGGCCTTGTCGGTGGCGCCGGTGGTGATATCCGTATAGAAAATTCCTACCATGTCGGCAGACTTATTAGTTCCGTTAAGTCGTTTTCTGGCGCGGGAACAGTTTCCGGGGTTGCCATTGGTGGCATTATCGGTGTCGGGGAACCGGATATGCGTGCGCACCTTGTAAATTTGTACCACCTGGGCGATATGACGGCTGCCTGTGGAATACGGAGCGTTAAGGGCACCATAGGCTTCAATCACTCCGATGCAGTGCATCTCGACAATGTGTTTTTCTCCATGCCGGCAACTACGCGGATTCCTGCAAATGGCGTGGATTCGTCGGAGTTTGCCGACGGTAGTGTCGCATATGCCTTGCACAATTACGATAACGGTAGCCTCACGGGCGCGGTATGGGGGCAAAAGGTGGGCGTCGACCCGTATCCGGTGCTTTCCTCCCGTGTAGAAGGCTATGGGAAAAATAGGGTCTTTTCAAAATTGACTTTGCATACGTTTGACGGCGATACCGAGAAGTACGCCAAGCACTATATGGAAGGGGTCGTGACGGCTCTGCCTACTGTTTATCGCGAAGGCCATACCTTCTATGGCTGGTTTACGGATCCCGAATTCTTGGAAGATTCGCTTTCGTACATAGATGCGACGACTTCGGGAGATTTGGAATTCTATGCCAAGTTGGAAATAAATAAATACTACATAAAGGCAATGATTTCTTATGCGGACGGGTGTAATGCCTATGTGGAAGGGGGCGGCTATTACCCGTATGGATCAAAGGTCGTCTTGCAGTTGGTGCCGGATTCCGGTTGCGGGCTGAGGTCGGGTTATTATAGTGTAATGGATGAACGGGGAACGTATGTCATCGATAAGGTGACCCACTCGGATTCGATACCTGTTTATATCGGCAAGGCCGTTTATAAAGTCATTTATCATGTAGATGATGATGTGGCGATGCCGGAAGTTTCCGAAACTCGTACCTTGGAAGATACCGTTACGTTGCCGACTCCTTCGAAACCGTGTTACGGATTTGACGGCTGGTATAATAATGAAAAACTGGAGGGCGCTCCTGTCCAGGGCATAACCAAGGGAATCTACGGCGACAAGGAATTCTGGCCCAAGTGGAAAGATAATTCGGCGATGTGTCCGGAATCGTCGGGTGCTGTGGCGCTGTCCAGTTCCGGTTCCGTGCCGAAGTCCAGCTCCAGCGGCGTAAAGCCCGGTTCGAGTTCTTCCCCGAAATCTTCTTCTGGCGAATCTCCGAAATCGAGTTCGAACAGCGAAAAGAAATCCTCTTCCAGCAAGACGGACATCGCTATCCAAGTGCCCGGCATGAATGTGGCGGTGAACGTGATGGGGAAGGATATCCAGATTTCCGGTGCCGAAGGTAAGGCCTACGCGCTGTTCGACATGCAGGGGCATGTTGTCCAGGCCGGGGTAGTCCATTCGGCCCATGTGGACCTGCGGGTTGCTCGGGCAGGGACGTACCTGGTGCGGATTGGCCGCGACAAGAGGCTCGTGTCGGTCCGGTAGAAATCGTGAAAGCAACAAAAAAGACCCCGCTTTTAGCGAGGTCTTTTTTCGGGTGGATGACCGGACTCGAACCGGCAACATCCAGAATCACAATCTGGGACTCTAACCAATTGAGCTACATCCACCATGTAGCGTGCCCAAATATAAAAAAGCCATCCCAAATTTCAAGGGATGGCGTTTAAAAAGTCAAAAAAAGCGGGAAAAATCGCGAAAAAACTAGTCGGAGTTCTTCTTCTGCATGATGCGGATGAAGTTTTCGCGCTTGAAGTCGTTCCTGTGCTCCATGCAGAAGCGCGGGTAGACCGTCTGCTTCGGGAACACCTTGATGGTGAACAGCTCGTCGCAGCCGTCAAGGCAGCACTTGAAGGACAGGTCCATGGATTCCGTGTAGTTGTGGCGGAAGATGATGTTCTTGGACTCGATGCTTTCGACGTTCTTCTTCTGCTTCTGGCGCTGCTTGATGTCGCGGTGCAGTTCGCAGTACTTGGCGATGGGGTGGCCCCAGAACTCGCGGCCGCAGCCAGGCTCCTGGCAAATCTTGAGCTTGATACGCTTTTTCTTTTTGTATTTAGGAAGCTGCATAAGTACTCCGTTTTTTGGACAGGACTTGTCGAATTGAGGTAAAATTTAGTAAAAAAGTGCCTTAAAGGCTCATTTTGCCGGAAAAATCCGTCTTTAAAAGTATGAAACCGGCTAAAATTCAAAAAATAGGGCGTTTTTTTAGGGCGGTGCTGGCTCTGGCGGCATTCGCGATGGTGTTTCCTCTGGCGGCCTGCATGTATGTGGGCGGTAGCGCGGGTGACGAGGAGGCTCCCTTGCGTATGACGTTCCTGGACGTGGGGCAGGGGCTTGCGGTGCTGCTGGAAAAAGACGGCCACTACGCGATGTATGACATGGGGCCCGATTCGGTGGGGGTGATGGATTCCCTGCGGTCCCGAGGTGTCGATACGCTGGAATGGGTGCTGATTAGCCACAACCACAGGGACCATGCCGGGGGATTCTTGGAGCTGTCGCGGGTCCACGTGAAGCGGCTCCTTGTCGGGCCGGATACGTTAGGCGGGTTCGTCCGCGATAGCGTTTTGAGAATAGCGCGGCGGTTCGAAATCGCGGTGGATACGGTGGTGCGGGGAACTTCGCTCGGGCTCGGCGAAGGGGCTTCGGACGGCTTGTCGCAGGTTGGGGATGCGCCGCGGTTCGAG
>CACXKY010000076.1 GCA_902768325.1 Fibrobacter succinogenes | reverse complement strand
GTGGTGCAGGATGGCGGATTATTTGCGGTGCATTTGGTGATTGATGTCATCCGGTAATCACCGCAGAAAGTCTCCACGCTTCCGTTCTCGTCGCATTTCGCCCACGGAGCGGCTTGTTTTCCGCACGCCTCGGAGAAACGTATGAGAATGCCTTCGCACAGGTTGCCGGCATTTTTCAGCTTGAGGTGGGTGACGACCATATTGTTGTTGTCAATCTGGATTTCGGAGGAATAGGCCTTGTCGTCTGCGCTACAGGCTGCCATGGCTCCGCTTTCTTCTTCGAATACTTTCAGTTCGCCGCCTTGCAGGGAATCGACCGATGTCGCCTCCGTCATAAAGACGATTTTGGTAAACTGGTCGTTTGTCACGATGGAGTTCGAATCGTTATTGGCGGTGGCGTTCGGGATGGTCGTGGAGCCCGCTATGGAGGAATCGTCCGAGGAGCAGGCGGAAAGTGCGCAAAGAGCGAGTGCACTTGCGATATAAAGATTCTTCTTGAAGTTAAGCATGGTGCGCTCCTTTTGTTTTGTTGGTAAATGGGAAAAGTTGGAAGTTGAGACCGTAGACCTGGTCCAGGTTGTCGCCTTCGTTTGCGATGGCGGCGATTCTCTTGGCGCAGGCGTCGATTTCGGCGACGATGCGTGCATAGTTTGCTTCGTTTACGCCGAGGGTCATTCCGGTAAAGAACCTCTCGCTTGCGCTGTAGCGATCCACCGCGCGCACGGCCATGTTGCCCATCTCCTTGTGCATCGCGCGGATGGCGATGGGGAGGGCTTCCGGTGAGCCGATGACGCTCTGTTCGGTTTGCGAATAAATCTTGTCGCCGTCTTTCTTGAGGAATCCGGCCTTCACCAGGAAGGCGAGGATATCGCGGACTTCTTCGGCGGAAACATATTCCTTGCATTCTTCGGCAATGTCGCGCGGACGTGCCCCCGGCATCATCGGCGCGAGCTCGCGTATCACGGGATACTTCCAGGATTCATAGTACTGGAAGGCATCGCTGTCGACGACACGAGCCTTGTGTTCTGTGGCAATCTTCTCCATTTTTAATAGAGCCTCCTTTTTGTCGGCATCCTTGGTCGCCTTGGCCAGGACCACGAGGAGGGAGAAGTATTCCTCTTCGTATCCGGTGAGCCCCATCGCCTTGGATACCTGTTTCATCTTGACCTTGCTCAGCCCGCTCTTGCCTTCGCATACCAGCTTGAGGTACGTGGGTGAGGCGAATCCGGCAAGTTTCGAAAATTCCCTCCACGAGAAAGCGCCCGTACGCTTGCGCTCGTCGTAGAAGTCCTGCATAAACTTGCGGTAGTCTTTGTATTCGGTGATTGGTTTCATGTCTATAAATCTACCTAGAAAAATCGAAATGTGCAATAGTTGGAATGATACGAAAATGAAAAATTTGAAGAAAAATCGGCAAAAATCAAAAGAAAAATGCAGAAAATAAATGGGAATGATACATTACGTATCATTCCGTGTTTTTTAGTGCTGGAAGGTGATTTTTATTGGCGCAAGTCCGCGCGGTACCATTCGCCGTAGGGGCCGTTCTCTCTGCCGGGGGGGACTCCGTTCTCGTCGCATGTCCATGGAGTGTTTTCGAAGAAGTCGCCACCTATTTGGGCTCCTTCAAAGAGAATCCCGTCGCAATCTTTTATTAGGAAAACTTGGGAAGTCTCCGTGTCTTCTTTATTGCATTCTCCGCTAGCGAGAATGAATGCGAAGTTGACGACATTTTCGTAATCGTCCTTGATATCGGTCAGAATCAGGGCCATAGATGAAAATCCCGATGTGATGATGGTGTATATGTTACAGAATTCGGGGTTGAATTTTTCTCCGGTGATGGCGGTTGTCATCGGGAAGTACTTGGCGACTTCGGCGGGTTTGGCTTCCTTGATGGTGAAGGATTTCGCTGAGTCGGCGAGAATTTGGCTGGTCGGCAAGATGCGATAGGCGATGACGTGGCTGTCGAATGTGAACTCTTTTTCGGCCTCTGCAAACAGCGTCTCGTATTTTTCCAGAGTGAATGATGATGTGTCGATGGGTACTCCCTTGTTGTTTATGTCGAGGTAATCAATGGGGTTGTGCCCTGGAGTCCAGTAATCTTCAATAGGTTCGTTTTTACTTGCGTTGATGTAGGTGCAGGTATTTTCCGAGGTCTTAGTGAACTCTTGGATGATGCTATTTGTGTCGAGAATGATCGTGGAATCCATTTTTATATAGCATTTCTTTTCCCCGTTGTCGGTTGTATCGCATCTCGTTATGACGTAGTTCCCGAGGTCGGCGCAGACGGCCTGCAAATCGCCGGTATCGGTGCAGTGGCCGAATCCTCCAAGGATTTCATTGTCCTTGTTACACGAATTCATGAATGCTTGGAGAATGCTGTCGCAGGCGGATCCGACATTTTTCAGTTGCAGCTGCTTTAGTACATAGTTCTGTGACGTAATCTTGATTTTTGCGTCGTAGGATTGATCGTTTGCGGCGCAAGATGCGGACGCTCCGTTTTCACCGTTGTAGACATTGATTTCCAGATTGTCCACATCGCTGTTTAACGAGACTGGTTCCGTCTTGAAAGAGATGGCGTCCTTGAAGTTGATGAATCCGTTGCGTTCAATGTCGATGTGATTGTCGCTTCCGATAATAATGGAATCGTTCTCGGCGATGGCGTTCGGTTCGATTGTCGCCCCTGCGGTCGAGGTTTCGTCCGAGGAACAGGCGGCAATTGTGATCAGCGCGATGCTTCCAACTGAGAAAAGTTTTTTGTTAAGCATGATGCTCCTCCTTTACGTTGTCCGAGCAGGGGAAAAACTGAAAATTGATTCGGTAGACCTGGTCGAGGTCCTTGTATTCGTTGGCGATGTCGACCACCTTCCTGCAGCAGTCGCTCACTTCGCCAATAATCCTTTCGTAGGCCTCCCTGCAAATGCCGAGCGTGGCGCCGGTAAAGAACCGCTCGTTTGCGTTGTAGCGGTCCACCGCGCGGACGGCCATGTTGCCCATCTCCTTGTGCATCGCGCGGATGGCGATGGGGAGGGATTCCTTGGAGGCGATGACAGTTTTCTCGGTCTGGGAGTAAATCTTTTCGCCGTCCTTCTGCAGGAATCCTGCCTTGACGAGGAACGCGAGGATGTCTCGGACTTCTTCGGCGGAGACGTATTCCTTGCATTCCTCGGCGATGTCGCGCGGGCGCGCTCCAGGCATCATCGGAGCGAGTTCGCGAATGACCGGGTACTTCCAGGATTCGTAATATTGGAAGGCGTCGCTGTCGACGACGCGGGCTTTGTGTTCGCGGGCGATCTTTTCCATATTGAGGATGGCGTCTTTCTTGACAGAATCCTTCGTGGCGTTCCCGAAGATGACGAGTTGCCTGAAGTACTCGCTCTCGTACCCGACGAGTCCCATGGCCTTTGCGACCGGTTCAATCTTGACCATGCTCAGTTTGCTTTGCCCCATGCATACGAGTTTCAGGAAGTTCGGCGAACTGAAGCCGGCAAGTTTGCAGAATTCGCGCCAGGAGAATGCCCCGTGACTTTTACGGTAATCGTAATAGTCCTGCATGAATAGGTGGTAGTCTTTGTATTCAAGTATCGACTTCATGTGTATAAAATAGATTTTTTGAATGAAAATGGATAGTGCTTAAATTATACAAAAACGTGAAAATCTGTCTAAAAAAGGCTATTTTTTATGGTTAAAATTGAATTGTTTGCTTTGTATTATACATTTTGTATTATTTGGGGCCGCGTGTTGTTTTTTGGAGCCAAAATAATCTACATTAGCAGGACAAAGAGACACAATTCACAAAAGGATACCATATGGCAAATAAGTACGCTGGAACCCAGACCGAAAAGAACCTTCAGGCCGCCTTTGCAGGCGAATCCCAGGCCCGCAACAAGTACACCTACTTCGCCAGCTGCGCAAAGAAGGAAGGTTACGAACAGATTGCCGAGCTGTTCCTGAAGACCGCCGACAACGAGAAGGAACACGCCAAGCTGTGGTTCAAGGAACTGGAAGGCATCGGCGATACCGCTGCAAACCTGAAGGCCGCCGCCGATGGTGAAAACTACGAATGGACCGACATGTACGAAGACTTCGCGAAGACCGCCGAGGCCGAAGGCTTCAAGGCTCTCGCCAACAAGTTCCGCATGGTTGCCGCTATCGAAAAGCGCCACGAAGAACGCTACCGCGCCCTCCTCAAGAACGTGGAGACCGCTGCCGTGTTCGAGAAGAGCGAAGTCAAGGTTTGGGAATGCCGCAACTGCGGTCATATCGTTGTGGGTACCAAGGCCCCGGCCGCATGCCCCGTGTGCGCCCACCCGCAGTCCTTCTTCGAAGTCACTGCCGAAAATTACTAAGAGCCGAATGCCGCAAAGACATGCTGGCATGTCTTTATGGCTGAGGCGACGAGTAATGCGCTTTAGCGCAATTATTAATTAATCAAGCCATTAAGAACGCCCCGCGAATTATCGCGGGGCTGTTCTTTGTCGCGGGGCTGGACAGATGGCCACATTTAATGGGAGTCAATGGTCATTAGCAAGGAGTCTATGCGGTGCGTCAATTGCTTGGCGCCTACGGGGCATAGGTGTTGCGCGTCTTCTGCCATCGAGTTTGTATAATCATGGTCGCCCATCTTGTTTTCGTCAAGTAACCTGAAGTGTGGATATGTAGACTGCATTTCGCTCAGGACCTTTGTCAGCGAATCGGCAATGCTACGGCGGGTACCATACGTGGCGAAGCGTCCGGAGTTCTTGAAGTTGGGGCTTACGGGGAATATGACTCCGATGACATAGACATTCCGCTCTTCCGCAGTCTTGATTAAATCGAGAATGATGTTCATGGTGCTTTTTAAAAGCGATCCACTAAATGTGGTGGAATCCTGCCCGCTATTTGATGAACCCCAGCCTTTACATTTTCCAATTGTCCATGCGCCCCTGCTATCCATAAGCGCATCCCTGTTTACGTCGGCATAACCTTCTTCGGTCAACATCGCAAGGCCTTCCGGAATACTATCGGCCCAGTAGTTGTGGTTCCTGTCGTACACGTAACCGGGGAACTTCTTGTAGTCGGAAAAGAAGAAATTATGGTCGGAGGAATAACCGTAACGCCACAAATCATAATCAAGAGATATAATAATGTAACGCAGATTCTTCACATGCGGATAAACATAATGGTCCAGGAAAAACTTGGATTCGTGTATGGTGTTCGGTGTCTTGGCAAGGTTTAAGACAAAGAACCTTTCATTGAACTGTTTAGGAACAATGGCGTCTAGGGGCCTGGAAGATCCTAGGACAACGACATTTGCCTGGTCATGGTATTTCCATAGGAGCTCCATGTTGGCGCGCAATATGCCATATCCGAGGTTGTATGTGGAATTCAGGTAATAACCCGCGCTGTCTTCGTCTAGAACATAGGGCTTTGTATGGGTCGTCGAAGAACTGCTTGCTGGAGACTGCCTCTTTGGTTTTACCCACAGGCTGGGGTGCCAAAGTTCTGCGCCCTTAACAAGATCCACAATTTTTTTCGATTCCATGTCGACAATTGCAATCTTTTGGTGTGATCCGTTGGAATTGGAAAGGGTTGCTACCGCAATATTCCTGTTTGCGGCCCATTCTGTATGGTCGAACGAATATTCTTTGGGTGATTTTATATTCTGGATCAATTTTCCCGTACTGTCGGCAACGAGAAGCATTTCGTGGATGCCATACTTGCTGCCGGCGTAAGAAATACCCGCTTTCCCGGCAAAATCAAGGAATAAGGTTCTGTTGCTGCCATCCTTCGAGAGCGATACATTACATGCTTGTTCGCCATCGTACCACAATTCATCACTTTGGGTGTTGTTTGTTAGCTTCGTTGCACGTAGCAAGCTGGAGCCCGTTACCGCAAGGCCGCTGCTGAACGATACGCCTCCGTGGAAACTGCCGTTGAGTAGCTTTTTCGGCGTTCCAAATTTTCCTCCGCTAAACGGCACGTACCAGGTTTCGGATGTCTTCCAAGTGGACGTTGTTTTGTTATTGCCGGGGTTGGTCACATAGACAATCACCGTGTCGCCGGAATCGAGTACTTCAAAACGGGGAATCGCTGCGCTGGGAACCTCTAACTTGATGATGTTCGAATTGGATGCGCTCAGTTCGCGTACATAGACGGAGGATTCTCCCGCAATTCCCTCGATTCCCGTACAGTAGGCGACATACTTGCCGTCCGGTGAAATATCCGGATGGTATGCGTCAATACCGTCGTTCATTTCAACAATTGTATTCGCGGCGTTCCCGTAGTTAATATAGGCGAGGTTCCCGGTTTCATCATTTCTGAAGACGAGTTTCACCGAAAATGTACCCACCAGGGAACGAATGTATTCAGCCAGTGTTGGTAGAGTCATTGTTGACGTTGTTGTTTTTCCGGAATTGTTGAGCCATGCCGTATTTTCTATGGGGCCTAATGCCAAGCGGAACCCGGTGTATTCCGATTTTGAAAGAGGAGTTACGGTATAAAAATCACCGCGAGAATAAAGTGGAATGTCGGGAGCAATAAAGGAACCGCCTTTCAGGACCATTTCGTTCACGCCATTCGCGCTGGCAGCTCCGACATAATTGGTGATGGAGGTGTCTAGAAGGATTCCCTTCCAGTCGTTAACCCATTCCTTGAGATTCCCGTTGATATCACAAATGTTGGTGTCTTTTTCCGCCAAAGAGCATACCGGATTCGCGTGTGGTTCCGACTTTATCGCTGGGGCCATGGAATAGGATTCGGCAACGAACATCCATTCGGCTTCGGTCGGCAAGCGAAAGCCTGCTTGCGTATAGTCGATTTTTAGGCTGGTAAGATTGATGCAGGAATGTTCTTCGTCAAAACTGGATCCACTGTAGGTATAAACAGTGTCAAGTCCATGTTGTTTGCTTAGGGCGTTCGCGTACAGTACGGCGTCGTAGTATGTCACGTTAGCTTGAGGGTAATTGGAAGAATCCTTACTGGCGGTATGGTGCATCAGTTCGTTATATTCACCGATGGTTACCTCGTGTCGCCCGATAAAAAAGTCGTAGTCAAAGGAGACCTTCATTGAAGGAGATTCTTCAATAGAAACCTCTTTCTCGTTTGTCCCGAGGGTAGTCGTTTTCCCGCTTGATAGGATTCGTATAAAGCCGTCGAAAGTAGTTGATGTATCTTGGACGATGGAATCTATTATGTCGATGGGATCATTTGCCGATGGGGCCTCGTCACGAGATGTACTATTGCTGTCTCCACATGCAATCAACGACATTGTCAAAAAGAGCAATGCTCTTTTTATGAAAAAAGGTTTTTTGTTATGGATGTTCATACTCATTTTGATAATTAAGCAAACTCAGGAGCAAAGATGCTCCTTCCGAATGTACGAGAAATTTATAAGGAATCGCTTCTTCCTTTAGTCTTTCACGCAGCGGACGGAATACCCGCTGTCTTTGAATTGGGAACCGCCACCGATTCCGAAGGTTTCTGAATAGGTCCAGATGATTGAGTTGCGCGGACCGCCAAATTCGGACTTGTCTTCATCGGCTGTCCAGAAGTAACCCTTTCTTCCTAAGTCCTTGAACCCGGAGAAGTCTTTTCCGCCGCCGAATTCGAAGTTGAACGCAGAAACATCGCCTCCGTTTGCTTCGATAAAGTCATAGAGCTTTTGCCATTCTGCATCAGACGGCATGTGGTATCCATCGGGGCAAATCCCTTGTCGCACACCGGTTAGGTTCGCGTACTTTTTCTGATAAGACTTGTCAATCCCCATGGCGTCGGTCCAGGTATAAAGACGACCGTATTGATCGCAGTTGGCAGGGTCGTTGTTGTTGCAAAAACTTTTGAATTTGCAAGATTTGTAGCTCAGGTTCTCGATCATCCATGTCTGCGTGCCGAACTCTGCGACCTTGTACCAGTGGCAGTCGCGGCTGTCGTGGACGGAATTTTCAAAAAATACGGAAGGGCAATCTATAACTTCGTCGGTGCAGGCGGCGTTTGCGTCATTTTCGTTGGCTGCGGTGGAATCGTCGCAGGCCGCAAAGGCGAACGCAAATGAAATGATTGCCATTTTATATAATTTTTTCATCCTAACCCCCTATGTTTGGTGATTGAATAATAGTTAGTTTTAACAAGTTTGTAAAATATCTATTTTTGTTACCACCTCCTTGTGAGGTGGAATACTAGTGTTTTAAAATTTTGGGGAGGCTTGCGGTGAAATTTGTTGTATTGAAGCTCTGTATGGTCTTTGTTGTGGTGGCGGCTGGATTTGGCTTTGCCTCGGATGAAGAAACAAGGCAGTTGGAAGTTCATGCCCAGGAATGTATTGACTATCTCAAGGCTTTTACTGGTGCTGAATATAATCCGCAAAAGGTTCTTCGCTCTTCTTTTGAAGATGGCTCGCTTCTGTTGTACTACGATGAAGAAGTTGTCAAGCAAACGGATGATTTGGCAAATAAATGGATTGAGGATTGCGAAGACCTCTTTGATTCCGATATATACGGCCCCAAAATTTTTAAAAATTCGCCGCTTGTTAAAGTTATTGAAAATTTGATTAAAGACCAAAAATTTGCGCAAAAGCAAGCTGACCAAAGTCAGGCAGAACAGATTGCCAAGGACAAGAAAGAGTTCAAGTTGAAAGCGACTTTTAGACGCGGCGTTTTAGAAGTACTAGAAGTGGTTACGCCGTATTATGGAAACTTTCAATACAGGTACAATGGCGAAAACCTTGTCTGGGGTAGGTTTGAATCAGAGAATCCGTCGGGTTTTGCGTCTACCGAAACATTTTCGTATAAGTTTGTATATAAGCATGATTCTTTGTATTACTATTCGCCTTTTAAACATTATTGGATTAGTAATTCTTATAGCGGGAAACGCGAGTACCATTCCGATATTAAGACATGGGAAAAAGAAAATGCCGTCAAGGATGTTGAAAGTGGAAAAATTGATTTTGATGAAGGCCTGTTTTCGGCAATGTCCCAAGGAACAATTGACAAGTCATGGGCGGTAAAGCTTGGTGGTGCAGTTGGTTTGGCAATCTATTTTCCTACGGACGATATTTTGGATGACAATGGCTGGGTTGAGGATACCTCGGGGTTTAATGTCGCGTTCCTGATAGATGTGACTATAGGAGTTGTCCATTGTTCTCCGTCAAGTGGAAGATGCTTTGGTTTTGGTGGCGGATATGCGAAAAATATTTTTTTTGGAAACAAACGTGAATATGAATTAGGCTTCTATAAAATCGATAGCACAGATGTTGCTGATGTAAAAATCATTGACAATGTGAAGGTTTATGGAGAATACTATTTGAAGGGAAAATCTCCTTTAGGCATTCGTCAAAGTATAGACATTCCCTTGAATGCCGATATGAAGTACATCACTTTTAAAACGGGATATTTTTATGATTCCTGGACCCGTTTTGAAATGGGCGTAATGATCTCTCCTGTACAATATGTCCCTGGCTTATACCTCGACCTCGGTTTCACGTTTAAAACCCCTGCGTTCTGATAAAATGCCTTTTGGACGTTTAATCCTTATTCTGGCGGTCCTGCTTCTTTTTTGCGGCTGCTCAAATTTCCAAGGAGCCAAGGCGCTTGAATTCTTTTCGCATCTTGATGAATCTGGACGTTGGAAAAACAGTGAACGTGCGGATTTTGAAGGCCGTATGCTTTCCGAAAAGGTGGCTTGCGTAAAGGCTGATGTTTTTGTCTTGGACACGGTTTCCGGCAAATTAAAACTTGATGGAAAAGAACGCGTGTGCTGGGATGATTATGGAATAGAAACAGAACATATTATAGAGGATTCTCTTGGGAAAACGATTTCTTCGAGAAAAACTGTTGCTGAAAAAGGTGTTGTACTAAGTAGGACGGTTGAAAATTTTGCACCGTTGATTTCTCGCCGAAACTCTAGAGCGTCATATCTCCTTATGACGGAAACAAAAGACGAGGGGGCGATTACGAGGGTGTATACTTTGCAGAATGATTCTGGAAAGGTTTTTGAAGTCCTATATCGGATGGACAAAGACAAGATGGTGTCGGCTCAAATAAACTATCCGTTTCTGCATAAGTTGAAGATTGATTATGGTGAGGATGGCCTGCTCCACTCTATTAGCGACAAGCGTTCATCTAATGCGTATCGTATTGATTTTGTGGATGGTCGCAAGAAAAAAGAAGAAAAGGTCACTTATCATGGGGAGATGTATAGTTATCGTTTGAAGGCGATGGACTCTCAGGGGAAGCCGATAGAAGTAATCTTTTCGGATGACTTCTGTGGAAAGCAAATCCATCGAAAGTATGCTTATCATCCTGACGGGACGACAAAAACAATTTGGGAAAACGGCGTCTCTCGGAACCTAATATATGAGAATGGACGGTTGGTTCGGGAAGAGTATTATGATTATGGCGGAAAATTGAGGTGGGTTGTTGATATAGTCACGGATGAAAATGGAAATGTCATGGAAAGTTCCTATGTCCGAAAAACTGCGGGTGACTATTTTGACAAGGTGATAAGGCAGTATAAATACACCTATACCTGTCGTTAATTGCGAAAAAAAACAAATCTGCGTCTTGAGGCGGTCGTATGCCTGTTTCAATTTTTTAAATTTGTGGGGCTAACAATTCCATAATGAGGATAAACACAAAATGGCAAGAGCTTTGATTATCGGTTGTGGCGCTGTCGCCACGGTTGCTATCAAGAAATGCTGCACGGCAAGCGAAGTGTTCAGCGAAATCTGCATCGCTAGCCGTCACCGCGAAAACTGCGAAAAGCTGGCACAGGAACTGCGCCCGAATACGAAGACGGTCATTACGACTGCCGCGGTGGATGCCGACAAGGCTGAAAATGTCGTGAAACTCATCAAGGAATACAAGCCCGACCTGGTGATGAACATCGCGCTTCCGTACCAGGACCTCGCCATCATGGACGCCTGCCTCGAATGTAGAGTGAACTACATGGACACGGCGAACTACGAGCCCGAAAACATTGACGACCCCGAGTGGCGCAAGGTCTACGACAAACGCTGCTACGGCATTGCTCGGTTCCGGTTTTGACCCGGGTGTCTCTCAGGCCTACTGCGCCTACGCCCTCAAGCACCAGTTCGATACTATCGAAGAAATCGATATCCTCGACTGCAACGGCGGCGACCATGGTTACAAGTTCGCCACGAACTTCAACCCCGAAATCAACCTGCGCGAAGTTTCTGCACCGGGCAGCTACTGGGACACCGATGCAAACGGCAAGGGCCACTGGGTCGAAATCCCGGCCATGAGCATCAAGCGCGAATACGTGTTTGACGAAGTCGGCAAGAAGGACATGTACCTGCTGCACCACGAAGAAATCGAATCGCTCGCCCAGAACATCCCGGGCGTGAAGCGCATCCGTTTCTTCATGACGTTCGGCCAGAGCTACCTCGACCACATGCGCTGCCTCGAAGACGTGGGCATGCTCAGCACGCAACCGATCAAGTTCCAGGGCCAGGAA
>CACXKY010000075.1 GCA_902768325.1 Fibrobacter succinogenes | reverse complement strand
GGCATGATTCCGAACATTGCGCCGGGCATTTTCGTGGGCGGCTACCTTGGACTCACGGACATTCCGCTTGACATGATGACGGCGACGCTCATCCCGATGATTATCGGCCTTTCCGTCGACGACACGATTCACTTCATCAACCACGGGCATGTGGAATTTGACCGCACCCACGATTATCGCGAATCGATTCTCAACGTATTCCGCACGGCAGGGCCGGCCCTCGTGATGACGACGATTATCATGGTGGCGACATTTGCGGGCTTTACCACCTCGGCCGCAACGCAGATGTTCAACTTCGGCTTCGTGGTGTTTGTTGGCCTTGTCTCGGCACTGCTCGCCGACCTGTTCGTGACACCGCTGCTGATTAAGAAATTCAAGATTTTCGGCAAAGAGTAGTCAATTCTGAATTGATTGAGTGAAAAAACAAAAAGCATCGGTAATTTTACCGGTGCTTTGTCTTATGAGGTGGTATATATAGGATAGAGATTCTTGTTATGCCTGAATCAAAGTCTTGCCCAATTCCGTACAGGCCGTTTTGCCGGCGTCGTCAGGGGCGTTCTCGATAGCGAGCGGTTCTGCCACAAGTACAAGGCCTGCTGCTTCGGCGTCGGCCTTCCACGGGTTCATCCATTCGCCGCCACCCCAGCCGTAAGAGCCGAAAAGTGCGACTTTCTTGCCGGCAAGGGAAGGCTTTACGGCATCGTAGAAGGGCTGGAATTCGGAATCTTCAAGCTCTTCGGCGCCCATGGCGGGGCATCCGAGCGCAAAACGGCCGTATTCGGCCAACTTGTCCTGGGCGAAATCCGAAACGCTGAAAACATCGGCCTGACCGCCGGCGGCGTTAACGCCTTCAGCGATATACTTCGCCATCATTTCCGTATTGCCTGTTCCGCTCCAGTAAATGACTGCAACTTTATCCATTGTGATTCTCCTATTGATGAGCCTTCGCTCAGTGATTAGTTAAAATTTCTGCACCTTTTTTAGCTTACTGCGAGCATGGGGAGCGAGTAGCCGCGTTCAAAAAGTGAACTCATGACAGAAAAACATTTCCGGAAGCATTCGAATATCCGTTCGGATTTTTCGACGTCACCGTAAACTTTCCAGTATCCTGTACTTTTGCTGTTCTTGCCCGCATTGATGATAAAACCTTTTACGTCTTCTAGCGGGTAGCCCAAGAAGAGCCCGATTTCATGAGGAAAGCAACGGCACCGTCCAATACGATGTGTCAAATTCAAAATGAGCCGTTCTTCGTCGAAATGCTTGTAGTCGTACTGTTTGAGGAAGTGCCGGACCTCTGCAGTTTCGAATAAGCGGCTCAAGAGGTTTCGGCGGTAGACGTAAATAAAACTGCGTCCGCAGC
This sequence comes from Fibrobacter succinogenes, assembly GCA_902768325.1. GTDB lineage: Bacteria > Fibrobacterota > Fibrobacteria > Fibrobacterales > Fibrobacteraceae > Fibrobacter > Fibrobacter succinogenes_A. The sequence continues at coordinate 9,873 of CACXKY010000075.1, read as the reverse complement.
GTTCCGCCACAATGCGTACAAAGACGCCGGATGGATTCAAGTCGTGATTCCAGCGCGCCAGAAGCGAACACATCGGTTCGCGTCCGCCTTGGATGTTTTCCATGCAGAAAAGGCTCCCGACCTTGCGGGCGGCAAGGGTCGGGGCGCATTGGCGCACAAGCTTGTAATCCATCAAACGTTCTGCAGTCATCGGGAGGAAACCTCTTGCAATTCGAGCATCTTGCTGAACAGGCCGCCTTTCGCCTTGAGTTCGGCGGGGGAGCCTGTTTCGGCGATGTGACCGTCGTGCAACACAACGACCTTGTCGGCGTTTGCGATAGTGCGCATGCGGTGTGCGATGATGATGACGGTCTTGCCCTTCACCAACTGCGAAATGCCGCGCTGGATCTTGGATTCGTTTTCCACGTCGAGGCTTGCGGTCGCTTCGTCAAGCAGGATGATGGGTGCGTCTTTCAACAGGGCGCGTGCAATCGAGATTCGTTGGCGTTCGCCGCCCGAGAGCGTGTCGCCGTTTTCGCCGATAACGGTGTCGTAACCCTGCGGCATTTTCTGCACGAATTCGTCGCAGCCAGCGAGTTTTGCCACCTTCAGGATTTCTTCGTCGCTGGCGTCGCGCTTGCCGATGCGGATGTTGTCCTTGATGCTCGTGTTGAACAGCACCACGTCTTGGAAGACGATGGAGAAGTTCTTGAGGAGCGTTTCAGGATCGATTTTACTGATATCTTGGCCGCCGAGCGTTACGGAACCGCCCTGGATGTCCCAGAAGCGTGCCGCAAGTTTTGCCGCGGTCGTTTTTCCGCTGCCACTCGGGCCTACAAGTGCGGTAATTTCGCCCTGCTTTGCGGTAAACGAAACTTTCTTCAGAACCTGCTTGTTTTCGTTGTAATTGAAATCGACATCCTTGAATTCGATATCGTAATTGGCAGGCGTGAATTCTGTTTCGCCATGTTGTATGGGCATCTGGTCCATTTCGCGGAAACGACGCAGACGAACATTCACGAAGAACAGTTCGGCGAGGTTGTTGAATACGAGGAAAATCGGATTGTAGATGGTCGCCGCGCACACGATGAACACCAGGTAGGTGAATACGTCGATTTCGCCCTTGGTCCAGAGGCGTGCGCCCGTAATTAGCACCGTGGCAAGACCCATCTTGAGGATACCCTGCGCCGAATTCAGGAACATGCCGACCTTGATGTCGGAATCCATCTGCGATTTTTCGTAGCGGATGCAGTCCTTGTCAAAATGCCTGAGGTAGGCCGCTTCGCCCGAGTAGGAACGGATTTCCTGCACGTTTTCGAGACCTTCCTGGATGTCTTCGATAATTTCGCGGCGCATGTTGTACGAATTGATAAACCAGCGGTCCTGAATTTTCTTGGAAAGAGCGATCAGAAGCGCTGCGGCGGGTACGACCCAGAAAAGCGCGATGGACATTTTCCAGTTGTAGCAGAAGAGCATGATGCCGATAATGGTGACGCTTCCGATGGCGGCGAAAAGTTCCGGCACCGCATGCGAGAAAATCATTTCGAGCGCATTGCAGTCGTCCATGATGGTCGACGTCAAATCCGAAAGGTTCTTTTTGCCAAAGAAGGAAAGCGGTAGCTTGCGGAGCCTTTCTGCAATCGAGACGCGGCGTCGCATGCTTTCGTCATAAACGCTGTCGTAGGTGGCGGTGTACGAAAAAGCATAAATTACAAGCATCACAATGAATAGGGTGACGGAAAAACCGAGATAGAACCAGATTCCGTGAGGGGCCTTGCCTGCAAAATCGCCGACGCCCATATATTCCATCAAGAAGTTGAACAGCAACATCATCGGGAACATGAGCGAAACGAAGTGCAGGAACGTCCACACGACTCCGCGGATGAATGTGTGCGAGCCTTCTTCCGAAAGAGCAAAAGTATTCTGAACCCACTTATACATTTTCGCCTCCTTCATTTTCCTTGGAATTATCGAGGGTCCATGTGACGGACTGCTGGTATTCGGCCCACATCTTGGCGTAAACGCCGTTCTTTTCAAGCAATTCTGCGTGCGTACCGCGTTCGGCGATTTCGCCTTCTTCGACCACGATAATCTGGTCGGCATTCACCACGCTGGTAAGCCTGTGCGCAATCATAAGCACCGTCTTGCCTGCGGCAAGCTTGTGCAAGGCTTCCTGAATCAGTCGTTCGTTTTCGGGGTCGGCGAATGCGGTTGCCTCGTCGAGCACAACGATGGGTGCGTTCTTCAAGATGGCGCGCGCAAGTACGACGCGCTGCTGCTCGCCGCCCGAAAGGTAAGTGCCCTTGCTTCCGATAACCGTATCGATGCCGCCAGGCAACTTGTTGATGATTTCTCGGCACTGCGCAAGGTCAAGAGCTTCGTTTACCTGTTCAAGAGTTGCATCGGGCATGCCGTAACGCACGTTGTCCAAGATGCTCATCTTGAAAAGTCGCGTATTCTGGAACACGAACGAAATATTCTTCATCAGTTCCTTCGGATCAATCTGCTTTACCGAAATTCTGCCAATGGTAATTTCGCCGCAATCGACATCGAAGAATCTCGGTAGAAGCTTTGCAATCGTGCTCTTGCCACCGCCCGATGGCCCGACAAGTGCAACGGTGTGGCCCACCGGTACCGAGAGCGAAATGTCGCTCAGTACCTGCTTGTCGGTGCCGGGATAAGTGAAACTCACGTTCCGGAATTCTACATCAAAATTTTGCATCGGGACCTGATTTGCGCAAACCTCTAAATCCTTGGTGCGCGCGATATCATTGATGCGGTCAACCGCAATGCCTGCCTGGTTCGTCGCGTTGCTCAGGTACATACTGCGCATTACGCATTGCGTGAATAGCGGCGTCACTAGTACGTAAATCATCATGTTCACAATGGTGAGCTTCACGTCGTCGCCATGCCCAATAATGAGGATTGCTACTGGCACAAGGAACAGGACGAATCCGTTTACGAGCGTGGTGTAAATGCAGTAGGGAACTTTCCAACTAGCAGAATAGGCGGTTACCATCTGGTGGTAAGTTTCAATGGTCTTGTAGAAATTCTTGAACGAATAAATGGTCTGCTGGAAAACCTTGACGACAGGGATACCACGCACATACTCGACGGCTTCGCTGTTCATTTCTTCGAGCGACTGCATGTAGCGTTCCATGAACTTGGTTCCTTTTTTGCCTAAGGTCCCGAGAATAAAGATGGCGTAGGCAATCGGCACCAATGTGGCAAGACCAAGCCGCCAATCAAAAACGAACATCATCACGAGTGCCACGATGGGAATCAGGATGGTGCCCGAAATATCGGGCATCTCGTGCGCGACGAAGGTGTGCGTAATTGCGGCGTTGTCGTCGATAATCTTGCGGAGTTTGCCTGTCGGGTTCTTGTCGAAAAATCCGAGCGGCGCGCTCATCAGTTTTTTCATGGCGAATCGACGCAGGTCGCCTTCAAGCCTGAATGCTACTAGGTGCGAACAGGCGAGGGCTGCAAAGTAAAGTAATACACTTGCAACCGAGGCGAGTACTGCGCCGATAGAGTAATCGAAAATCTTGATGTTCGTCATGTCGCCGCCTGTAAGGATTTCGCGGACAATCAGCCACATCAGTAAAAACGGCACGAGTCCCGCGATGGCGCTCAGTGCCGAGAGAATCAAAGCAAGCGGGAACAGCGGACGACGCGATCCCATGTATGCGTAGAGCTTAGAGAATGTTTTTTTCATGGTTGTTATGCTGCGTTTTGCCTAAATTTTTTGCGGTATTCCTTCGGCGTCATGCCCATGACATCCTGGAAGGCGTGGGCGAATTTGCTTCCGTTGTTGTAGCCGACGGTTCCTGCAATTTCAAGAATCCCGCGGTCGCATTCGCGGAGCTGCTTTGCGGCATGTTTCATACGTTCGCGACGCGCGTAGGTGAATACGGGGAGCCCGAAAACATTCTTGAAGCAGACCTTCATTGCGGTAGGCGGCATGTCGAACTTGTCGGCGAGTTCTTCGATGGTGTAGTGGGAATCGATGTTGTCGCAGATGAACGTGCGGATGCCGTAAACCTTTTCGACCTGGAGCATCGATATGTTACAGTCGCGACAAACCGATTCGCGGTGGGCGTCCATGTTCTTGAGCGTAATCAGAATCTCAAGGAGACCGAGCCTGCTATATTCTTGGCGGAAGGCGTCCTTTATGTGCTCGAACTTGGAAAAAACGTACTGGATTTCTTCGCGGGTGTGCACAATGAAGGGCTTGTTCTGAATGCTGAACTTTTCCTGGAAGGATGCGATGTCGATGTCGAAACCGGCAAAGGATTGCCGTATTTCGTTGATGGCTTCATCGTAGAAAAGGATGATGTCACCGCGGTAGTTGGCGGAACGGTTCAGCCCGCCGAGGGTCCAGGCGTCGTATACGAGCATTTCTCCTGTTTCCAGGTGGTTGCACGGCAGGTTCCCGCCAGACCATTCAATGCGGCCCTGACGGCAGAATTCCAGGATGAAGGATGGGGTTTTGGCCGGGACGGCGAAGTTGCGGTCAATGTTTGTGAGCCATTCAATTCCGGCGAGATTGAGCATTTTTTTATTCCTCTCGTTATGTTAGACTAGGCTTAAAAAGTAAGACAAATCTAACTACAACGAAAAACTTTGTCAAGGCTAACTTAGGCATGCGGATGAACTTTTCCTGTCATTTTTTTCTTACGCTGGGGGTTCTTTTTGTCTAAATGGAGCTAAAGTGGGCGTTTTGGATTAAAAGCAAAAAAATCGAACTGACGACCCTTTTGGATTTTTTAGCCGCTATTTGGAGTAGAATGGCAAATGAGACATTTCTAAAATGCTCCGCAAAATCAAAAAAAGCGGTCCTTTCCGCAAAATTTAGGAGCATTCTATGAAATCAAAAATAGTGAAGACCTTTGCTGTGGCCCTGGCATCTGTGGGGTTGCTCGCTGCTTGCAGTGACGATTCCTCCTCCAGCGCTTCCGATGACAACTATAAGCGCGAATTTGCGACAGCCATTGCTGCGGGTAACAGTATATTCATCGGCACCATGTCGCTTGAGCATACCGAAGATATTGGGGATGACTTTATTGAAGTTGGCACCCGTTCGGGCGTAATCTATTACAACAGATCGTTGTTTATTACTGATTTGGATGTCGGTTTGATAACCCGCTATGCACTTGACGAAAACAATAAGATTGGTGCAAAGCAGGGTGAAATTGCCCTGCCGGGCGCTTGGACGAACCACATTTTCTTCGTGAACGAAGAGAAGGCCTATTTGGCTGGTATGTCGGATTCGCTGGTTATCTTCAACCCCAAGAAAATGAAGGTGACCGGCTCTATCAATCTTTCCAAGTATAAGGATAAAGACGCCTTCGCTGTGAGCCCGGGAACCGGTATCATTGTTGACGGACTCCTTTATGTGGGCCTCTTGCAGAACGTGAGCGATTACGAGACCGGTTATACCGCTCAGGTCGCCATTATCGACGTGAAGAAGGACAAGGTACTCGGCGTCGCCAAGGATGACCGCGTCGCTGCGGTCGGATCGCTTGACGATAGCCAGAATGAAGCTTTTGTCGAAGCCGATGGCTATATCTATGTGTATAGCAATGCTTCCTGGAGCTATGCGCCGGGCCAGAAGGATGGCTTCCTTCGCATCAAGGTTGGCGAAAAGGAATTCGACAAGGATTATGTGTGGAACGTTTCGGATGAGGTCTCCATCAAGGATGTGACGAAGAAGGGTGTGTTCAAGTACCTCTCTCCGTTTGCCAAGGCAGATGGTTCAACGGTTTATGCTTACCTTAACGTAATGAACGACTTGAATAAGAGCTGGGACTCGCAAGAGGACTACTATAATGCCACTTGCAAGGCTGTTAAGATTGACCTTGCCAAGAAGAAAATGGAGGCTCTGCCCGTTCCTTACACCTCTGCTTATGCTAGCTATGGCAAGTATGTCGAAGAAGATGGTAATGTGCTGTTCGCCGTTGCTACCGAAAAAGACGGCAATGGCTATTACCGTTACAATCCCAAGAAGGACAAGGCTGAAAAAATTGCAAGCCTCAAGCCGATCCCGATGTGGATTGTTCCGCTCAAGTAATTGCATAGAGGGATAGTCTCCTCGAGATTTCTCGGCCGTTTGGCCGGGAAATCTTTTTTTTCGGCATGACGGCATAAGGCCGCTTAAAATAATGAAAAAAACGCAAGGGGATAATCCGATTGGATTTGAACAGGCCTATTCGGAGTAGTGTAAAAAATAAGTTTAGGCTAACTTTAGCGGCGAAAAACGCCGAATTGTCGGCAGGAGGATAATATGGATTTGAAAATGTTTAAAAAAGGCGCGATACTGGTTGTCGCAATGGCTTCGTTAGTGGCGGCGGAGGGGCTTTCGGGCCGTGATGTCATCCAGAAGGTGAAGGACCGTCCCGATGGCGATACGCGCAGTTCCGAACTCTCGATGACGCTTATCAACAAGGCTGGTGCGAAGCGTGAACGCAAGATTACCTCGTTTGCGATGGACGTAGGCAAGGATACCAAGCAGATCATGTTCTTCCGTTATCCCAACGATGTGAAGGGTACGGGATTCCTGACGGTTGATTACGACGATATCAGCAAGGATGACGACAAGTGGCTTTACTTGCCCGCCATGAAGAAAACGCGCCGCATCAGCGGAAAGAGTTCCAAGACGGATTACTTCATGGGTTCCGACTTCACTTACGACGATGTGGGCCAGCGCAATATCGATGAAGATACGCATACGCTCTTGCGCGAAGAGAAAGTGGACGGCGTGGATTGCTGGGTCATCGAATCGGTGCCCAAGAAAAACGATGAAATCTTTTCGAAGAAGGTCTCGTGGATCCGCAAGGATTGCTTGATTGCGGCAAAGGTGGAATATTACGACAAGCTTGGCAAACTGCATCGTTTCTTGAAGGTGGAGAAGGTCACGCAGGTCGATGGATTCTGGGCTATTGCCAAGATGAGCATGGAAAACGTGCAGACGAACCACAAGACGATTCTTGAATTTGGCGACCTCAAGTTCAACATCCCGCTGGATGCGAAGACGTTCACCGTTCCGCGCCTGGAAAGAGGGCTGTAATAGTGGCTAATGGTTGGTGGTTAGTGGTTGGATTGGCGGCAGCAACCGCCTTCGCCCAAGAAAGTCCGTTCCAGTTTAACGGTTTCGTGGATACGTATCATGCGGTCCAGACGCAGTGGCCTCACGACTTGACGTCGTCGAGGACGCGCCTGCGTACCGAGATGCGCGTTGATTACGAAGACGCATACCTGTTTGCGAGTCTGAATGCGGTGCATAACAGTATCTTGGACGATCGTACTGGCGTGCAGTTGCAAGAAGCCTATTTGAATTATTCGAATAACTTCTTGGAAGTCCGGGCGGGCCGCCAGATTGTCGTATGGGGCGTTGCGGATGGCCTTAGAGTCACCGATTTGATTTCGCCGGTAGATTACACGGAATTCATGTCCAGTGATTACGATGATCTGCGCATGGCTGTAGATGGTTTCCGCGTCAAGTATCCCGGGGAACGCGTGAATGCGGAAATCGTTTACGTTCCTGCTCCGCGTTATTTCCAGATGCCTATCCAGGCAGAAAACCCGTGGCGTCCGGATATGCCGGAAAATGCGATTCTCGATTTTCCGGAAGGCCCCGATACCCGTTTCAAGAACGGTGATTTCGGAACGCGCCTCTCGTTTTTCCTCTCGAATTTCGATTTCTCGGTTTCAGCATTGCATACACATAGCCAGTCGCCGGTAACGGTTGCGGGTTACGATTTCGAAAAGGATTCCATCGTTATCCGTGGTGTTCACGAAACCATGACGATGATTGGTGGCGATATTTCCATGCCGCTTGGGGAATTCGTTATTCGGGCCGAAGTTGCGGAATATTTTGGTGAAGCTCTCGGTTACAAGAGTAATCTTGATTACGCCCGCAAGAATACGTTCAATGCGCTCGGTGGAATCGATTGGTATGCTGGTGACAACTGGACGTTCATGGTGCAGTACCTGCACAAGTATATCGCTGACTACACGGACGAACTTGCGGCTGAGAAGAATAGCTCTGAAATGACCTTCCGCATCTCGAAGGAACTTTTAAACAATACGCTCAAGCTTTCGCTTTATGGGATGTTCGATATCGATAACCTTGCTTACTATGCGCGCGCGGCAGGCGATTACGCGGTTACGGACCAGGTGACGCTTTCGGCCGGCTATGACCATTTCGGTGGCAAGCGCGGGCAGCTCGCCAATTACGATAAGAACTGTGAAGTTTGGGCAAAGGCCAAGTACTATTTCTAGATGAGAAACCCTTACGCATCATTCCTCATGAAAAATGCCTTCTGGGTAGGCGTCGGTCTTGCAATCCTATTGCATATCGGCTTCTATGCATGGGGCTTTTTGAGGAATACTCAAGTGGTTACGACGCGCGAGGATGCTGAAGTCATCCATGTGGAACGACTGCTGCTCACGCCGCCGGAACCGCCTCCTGGAATCAAGAAAATTGTGAAGAAGATTGTGCGGGCGAAGGTTATCCCGAACATCGTGCAAGATACAGTTCCGGAACAGGAACCTGAGCCAGAACCGGAACCGATTATGGTTACGGATGCCGAAGTGGTAGAAACAGCTCCTGTTGTCGAAGAACCTGTGGCTCCTCCGCCTCCGCCACCTCCTCCGCCGAAGCCTTCGAAGGATTCGCTGATGAAGGTGACGCGTGCCTACTTGATGGGGCTTTCGAAGGAATTCGAAAAGCGCAAGGATTACCCAGCGACAGCCCGCCGCTTAAAGCAGGAGGGGACGGTGCGTGTCCAGTTTACGGTAGCCAAGGATGGTGCCATTAGCGATGCGGTGGTTGCAAAACCGTGCCCGTATTCCTCGTTGAATGAAAGCGCCCTTGCTGCCGTGCAATCCCTTCCGAAATTCAAGCCTATTCCCGAAATCCTGGAAAAGGATATCTGGAAAATGGAGATTCCAATCAAGTACAATCTGCATCAATAAAAGGAAATTCATGAACTACATCTTAGACTTTATCCAGCAGGGCGGCGTGATTGCCTACGTGCTCGTGGCTATGAACTTTGTGGGCTATGCGATTATCGTATGGAAGGTTATCGCTCTCGTTCTTTTCAACAGGAGCATTCGCAAGCGCCTTCCGGCGAAGATCCTGCATCGTGTGGTGACCCACAATACCGATCACCACATCATTGTCGAAAGTATTCGCACCGAGATTGCGCTGGCTTTCTCGCCGCTTTCGAAGGGTCTTACCACCATCGAGAACATCGCGAGCATCTCTCCGCTGCTCGGCCTTTTGGGAACGGTGTTTGGTATCTTCAACGCGTTTAGCGTTATTGCGGTTTCCGGGCTTTCGGATGCCGGGGCTTTTGCAACAGGCATTAAGCTGGCCTTGATTACAACGGTCATCGGTCTCGTGGTCGCCATCCCGCATGTAATCTCCTTCAATTACCTGAATGCCCGTCTTGAATCGGAACAGGATAATGTGGAAAACGATGTGCTTCTGCGTCTGGGCCGCATTTTGAAGGAAAAAGACCATAGACATGAAATTGCTACAGCAGATGCTGCTGATGAGGAAACGTAAATGGCCCGCCGTACCCGCCGCATCCGCCCCGATATGACGCCGCTGATTGACTGCGTCTTTCTGCTGTTGGTGTTTTTCCTTGTCACCTCCGTTTTTAAACAAGATGAATCGGTGCTCAAGTTGATTTTGCCCGAGACGCAGAGCGAAGTCAAGCGCGATACGCCAGAAGGCCTGTACATCGAACTTTCTGAAACGGAACTCGCTTTCAATGGCGAGCGAGGAACGCCTGATGATTTGCGCGTCAAGGCCGCTGCCGTTCAGAACAAGAAATCTCCTGTGGCGATTAAAATCGACAAGGGAACGACTTACGAACGTATCGC
>CACXKY010000074.1 GCA_902768325.1 Fibrobacter succinogenes | reverse complement strand
GAATCTGGTTAATCAGCGTACTCTTGCCGGAGCCCGAAACGCCCGTCACCACGGTCAACGCGCCATCGAGCGGAATTTCGACATCGATATTCTTGAGGTTGTTTTCTGCCGCACCGCAAATCTTGAGTTTCGGGGTATTCTTGTCAATCTTCTTTCGCTTCTCGGGAATCTCGATAGCCTTTCGGCCGCTCAAATAAGCGCCCGTTAGCGAAGCCTTGTTCTTCTCAAGTTCCTCGACGGTTCCTGCCGCAATCACGCGGCCGCCTTCCACACCGGCACCCGGACCCACGTCAATCACGCAGTCCGCATGGCGCATCGTGTCTTCGTCGTGCTCCACGATAATCAGGGAGTTGCCCTGCGCCCTCAAATGTTCCAGCATCCCGAGCAATTTATCGTTATCGCGGGGGTGGAGCCCGATGCTCGGCTCGTCAAGTACGTAAAGCACGCCCTGCAAACCGGCGCCCACGGCACTCGCAAGCCTGATTCGCTGCGCCTCGCCGCCGCTCAACGTAGACGCCTTGCGGTTGATATTCAAGTAGCCGAGCCCCACTGCATTGAGGAACGAAAGTCGCCCGCGGATTTCCTTCAGGATTTCCTTGCCGATTCGCTTCTCCTTTTCGGACAAGTCGAGCTTGTTGAAAAACTCCACCGACTTCTCGACGGACCATTCCGTCATCTCGGTCAAATTATGCCCGTGGAATGTGACCGCATTCGCCGTGCGGTTGATGCGCGTGCCGTGGCATTCGGGGCAAACGCCAATCTGCATGTACTTGCGGAAGTGGTAGATGTGCCACATGTCCCACAGTTCCTGCATAATCGGGATAATCCCGCGCTCCGATTCGCTCGGCGTGCCGTACAAAACAGCATCCTGTTGCGCCTTCTTGAGCTTGTTCCACGGCGTATCAAGCGAAAAATGCATCTCGTTCGCGATGTTGCGCAAGTTGCGGCGGCCAAAGTCGCTGAAAATCAGCGTACCGTCGTCCTTCTTGATGGTCGCGATACAGCCTTCCTTGATGGACTTCGTCTTGTCCGGGATAATCAAGTCCAGGTCAAACTTGTAACTTTCGCCCATGCCCTTGCACGCGGGGCAGCGACCCTTCGGGTCGTTAAAGCTGAAGAACCGCGGTTCCAGTTCCGGAATGGAGATGCCACACTTAGGGCAAGCGAGCAATGTGCCCTGCAAGCGATATTCTTCCTTCGCCGGCGCATTCCCGGCACCTGCATTCCCGGCACCCGCCCCCGGCGCAGACAGCAAGAAGCTCACCAACTTTCCGTCAGTCAGTTTCAGCGCACCTTCCAGCGCCTCACGCAGGCGGCTCATGTTCTTGCGTTCAAGCGACAAGCGGTCAATCACGGCTTCGATCGTATGCTTCTCGTATCGCACGAGTGCAGGAACATCTTCCAGGCGATAAATCGTGCCGTCCACGCGGGCACGCACAAAACCGTTTTCCTTGAGTTCGGCAAGTTCCTTGCGGTATTCGCCCTTGCGCTCCTGCACAATCGGCGCCATCACCGTAATCTGCTTGCCCTCGTCGCTCACATACAAATTATCGACAATCTGGTCCACCGTCTGGGCCTGGATCACTCGCCCGCAATCGGGGCAATGCGGCACGCCCAAGCGAGCAAAGAGCAAGCGGTAATGGTCCAAAATCTCGACCACCGTACCCACCGTGGAACGCGGGTTACGGTTCACCGTCTTCTGGTCAATCGAAATCGTCGGCGAAATACCGCGCACACTCTCCACCTCGGGGTGCTTCATGCGGCCAATGAACTGGCGCGCATACGCCGAGAGCGACTCCACAAAGCGCCTCTGGCCTTCCTGGAACACCGTATCGAACGCGAGACTCGACTTGCCCGAACCGGAAACGCCGGTCACCACCACGATGGAATCGCGTGGAATGGAAAGGTTCACATGCCTAAGGTTATGTTCGTGCGCGTCGCGTATCTCGATGGACTTTGTCATGCCACAAATATAGGAAAAGACGGCCCAGCCGTCTAAAAATTAGTGAACAAATGTTCACAATTTTACAGAAAAAGTATGACTTTGGTGTTATGAATAAGTCCGTGGCTTAGAATGGCGATTTTGACCATAAAAAATGGCTTGTAAGTTCTACATGCTAGCCGGGGCTCAGCGTACAGATAGGCCTCGTGGCGTTTGGCATTTTGCCATAACTTTATATAGATTTCCATAAAAGATGTCACACCTAGAGGGAAAATAGGAGGAGAAATGCATCATTTTCAACATCCGTTCAAGAATGCTATTCTTTCGGCATGTTTCGTTGTGCCGCTGCTGACATGCGCCTGCGGCGACGACGACAGTTCGTATTTCGAGACCGAAACGAGTTCCTCTTCCGTCGAAGACGATGTCCTCAGTAGCGACGACAACGAGGGAAGCGACTACAAGGATTCTTCCGCCATCGGCGACAAGTACAAAACCCAAAACGGAACGACCATCACGATTGTGAAGGGAGAAGTCCTCGACAAGAAGAACGGCCGAACCTACAAGACCGTAAAGTTCGGGCCCTACACCTGGATGGCCGAGAACGCGGACTACAGCAGTTCGAAAAGCATCTGCTACGACGACAAGTCGGCCAACTGCGAAAAGAACGGCAGCCTCTACCCGGACTCGCATCCCGAGGACGCATGCCCCGAAGGGTTCACGATTCCCACCAAAGCAGACTACAAGTACATGACCGCGATGGCCGGCGACGTGACCAGCGAAGCTTTCGGGTTCGACCCGCAGATGTCCGGCTACTGCTCCAAGAAGGACGGCAAAATCTCGTGTTCCGACAAGGGCAAGGCAGCTTACCTGCTCACGTCGGAGTACACCTACTTCCGCATCGCCAACACGGGTCCCACGAGTTTCTCCTCCACAAAGTCGGATGACTACTACGCCATCCGCTGCATGAAGGTCACCCACATCGTGGATACCGACGAGGAACTCCCCGACTGCAGGAGCATATCCGACCCCTACGATTTCTTCGTTGCCGAAAAGAAGTCGAACTTCACCTGTAACGGAAACTATTGGTCCAACGCCAAGGACAATTCTTGCCCGCACACGGACAAGGGCGAAAAGCACTACTACAAGGATACGCTGTACATTTGCGACGGGTACGACTGGGTGCTCGCCACCATGAACGACACGGATGCCGAATGCGACGACGAAAACAAGTGGGAAATCCAGAAGCTTAACGGCATGCAGTACCTCTGCGACGGCTCCACATGGCGCAAGCCGAGCGGCGACGAAGAGAAACTCGGTTTCTGCACCCCGAGCACCATCGGCAAGATGAACTCTACAGTCCTGAGGTACGACACCACGGACTACTACTGCGATACCACGGGCTGGCGCCCCGCCACGCTCACCGACTACATTGGCGAATGCACCGACAAGAACAAGTGGGAAGAAGCGACCCACAAGAACAAGCATTACATTTGCAAGGTGAGATCCTGGTACCTCGCCACCCCCACCGAAGACTCCCTCGGTTTCTGCAAGCCGAGCAGGGGCGGCACGCTCGACTCCATGATCGTAAGCGGCGAAGTCCGGCGCGTCTACTGCGATTCGAGCATCTGGAGGTTCCCGCGCATCACTGACTTCGAGGGTGAATGCGATTCCTCGAAGTTCTACAAGGTCGCTGCCCTGTTCGATACCACATACACCTGCCGCACGACAAAGAAGTGGACCGTGCTCGACAGCATCGAACAAGGAATCGGCGTTTGCAGCCCCAAGATCAAGGGCAAAATCGACTCGCTCAAGAACGACAGCATAAGCTACTACTGCGATTCTACAAAGTGGCGCACCGCGACCGTGCAGGACTACTACGGACCCTGCGATTCCAGCAAGCTCTATACCGAAAAAATCTTCCATGGCGTACAGTACGGTTGCATGAACGCGCGCAGCTGGGAAAAGATGACTGCCCCCACCACCGAATTCGGGTTCTGCACTCCCGAACTGAAGGGGACCCTGAAGCTCGACAAGAAGGGGATACTGTACATCTGCGACTCCACCTGGCGCAAACCGACGCTCGACGAAGCACTCGGCGAATGCGGAACGAGCAACGAAGGCACCATCAAGCACTACTCGGACAACGCTTACGCCTGCGATAACGGCCGGTGGCGCAAGGCCTCGACCCGCGAACTGACGGAACTCGGGCTCTGCACCAACGCCTTGCGCGACTCCATCAGGGGCCTCGATACAAACGCCTACATATGCAAGGATACCGGCTGGGTATGGTACGCCGGATACCACAATATTGGCGGATGCTCCGTAGACGAACGCGGAACAACCAAAGAATTCCTGGACAGGGATTACGTATGCAAGCGCAACGGATGGCTGCTGATTGACTCCGTGGAGGCGGCCCTCGGCCTATGCCTCGAAGGAAGCTTCCCATACAACAAGGCTTACCAATACGGCGAAGACTATTACCAGTGCGCCGAGGAACGATGGATTATCGCTCCCCCTGACCTTGTGCTACCGACATGCACCGAGGATAATTTCGGAGAACAAGGGACATACCGCGACAAGGAATACTACTGCTCGGCGAACCAGACCTGGCAGGAATACAGCGACCTCGAAAAGGCTCTCGGCCTCTGCTCGCCCGAAAAGCAGGAAGGGCTCTACGAATACAACGGCATCAAGTACGGCTGTACCTACATGTCCGACAACGGAAAGAAAAAATTCTTCTGGCGCGCCGAAGATAGCCTTGACAAATTGCTCGGATTCTGCCACGCGAAGGAATACACCTGGAAGGGCGACGGCGACAAGGATTACCTCTGTGACACCAGAGGCGAAACCGGCAAATGGAAAGACGTCACCAACTCGAACCTCTGGGGAGCATACACGGGGTGCTACGCCAGCTATAGCTACAAATACGGCGTGACCGTCCGTCTCAATGGCGAATACTACTACTGCAACGAAAGCGTGGACCCCAAGAATGGCGATAACTACGGCTGGTACAAGCTACAGCCCATCGACGACGAGAGCGGCCCCTGCCACAAGGAAATCGAAGGCGAAACCATCACGTTCGAGGGCGCGGAATACACCTGCGGAACGAACGACGAAGGTTACTACCGGTGGCTTGCTGAATAAACGCATATTTTGGCACTTTCACAAAAAAGGCCCCCGAAGGGGCCAGCCAAAACGCACAGGAACACTACAACTCTATCACGACGACCGAATCCCCTGTTTCCGGCTCGTATTCTGCCGGGGGCGTATCAATCGGTTCCCTTTCCTTGGGCTTAGACGGCTCCGGAGCCGGACCGCGGTCCACCTCGTAGACAATCCCGTAAAAACGGAAATACTTGATGTTACTGTATTCCGCAGGCAGGCCGAACCAGTGATCGCTAAAGCACATGCAAGCAGTCGCCTCATGGATTTCACCATAACCTATTGTCAACGTATCGCCGGAGCGCTGATAGTTGAGATCCGCACCGACTCCGCAGTAATCGCTCACCTTGAGAATCATCAACTGTTCATTGCCGGCAGAATCCTGCACAATGTAAGCCTTGGGCAATTCACCAGGAGCCTCCTCTTCGGCATCTTTGGCCAAGACCCGGTATTCGAAGTCGTCGTACGGAGAACCCAGACACACCCCGAGTCTCACAGACTTTTTTCCACCCAAGCCGAGTTGATTACCCAGCGGCGGATTCGACGTCGAATCATCGCTACACGCCACGAGCATCAACGAGAGCACCGCGGCACACATATATCTTTTTTTCATAATGAACCCTCCTTTTCTGAATCAGTAATTTCGTAAACAACATCTTCAAACTTGAAATACTTGATATCCCTGAATTCCGTCGGCAAATCGAACCAGTGATCGCTATAACACACGCAGTTCGTCGACTCATAAATCACGCCATAAGAGACCGTCAGCGTATCGCCGGAACGCAGGTACTTGAGTTCCGCTTTGACCCCACAGTAATCGTACACCCTCGGGACCATCACCAGGTCGTTGCCGGAAGAATCCTGCACAATGTAAGCCTCGGGTATCGTCCCCTTCAAAAGAGCATCGCCAAGGCATTCCCCAAGCCTAAAGGAGGGAACTTCCGCCGTCTGAGAAGCGCGGTCATCGAGTGACGCCCAAATTTTAACCGTATTTTCATTCTCGGTCGTCCCTGCCGTATGCGGAGACTCGGAGCAAGCGAAAAAAAGAACTGCGGCACATACCGCCAAAAGCATCATCTTGTTCATATAGCCCCACCCTTCTTGGCTCCGGAAACGCCAACCTTGTCTGTAAGAGGAAACACCTGTAAGTTCAGTTGATAGACCTGGTCTATCTTTCGACATTCATTCGCGATAGCAACAATCCTTTTGCGGAAGGCGTCAACCTCCCTCGCGATGCGCTCGTAAGTCGGAGCGTCGATTCCCATGGTGACGCTCGAAAAATGACGTTCGTCCGCAGAATCCCTGGCAATGGAGCCTACCGCCAGTTCCGCCATTTTCTTGTTCATGGAACGTATAGCCAAAGGAATCGTTTCCTTGGAGCCCTTCACCGCCTTTTGCGTCTGCTCGTACGAACCGTCTTCCCTCCTCCTGAGCAGATCGGCCCTGACGAGGAACTGCAGCACTTCGCGAACATCGATAGCCGTGGCGGCACTCTTTATTTTCGAGGCCATCTCGCCAAACGTCGCTGACGGCATGAGCGGAGCCAGTTCCCGCACAATCGGGTACAAGGGCGACTCGTAATAGCGTATGGCATCCGCGTCGACGAGGCGAATCCTGTTCATGCGCGCTTCGCGTTCAAGTTCCTGGAGGGCCGATTCCTTTTCGCCGTCGGTTTTCGCGTTCCCGAACTTCACAAGCAGGGCGAAAAAGGTATAGTCGAACCCTTCGAGCCCCATAGCACGGGCCACCTTCGCTACACCCGGCTTGCTCAGGCGCGTTTTACCGTCGCAGACCAGCTTGAGGTACGTCGGCGAAACGAATCCGGAAAGACTCGCGAATTCGCGCCACGTGAAATACGAGTTCCTCTTGCGTTCCTCGTAGAAATCGCGCATGTACTGGCGGTAGTCCCTATATTCAACAATCGGTTTCATATTCTAAAAAATAATACAAAAATTCAGAAAAACAAATCAAAAATTAGACTTTTTCGCAATTTATTTTATCTGTAATTTACATATGATACAAATCTGTGTCATAAACACAATTTATAAAAAGACTTTACAAACTCAACGTGGACTATTCAGGGACACAGGCGATAAAACGGACCGGAAATTCACAGAATACGCAAACGCTTCGTCAACCGGCGGAAAATAGGATTTGTGCAAAAATTTCTTAACATAAATGTTTAATGAAATTTACATTGTTTAAAATTCATCAAATTTTGAGGTCGTTGTTTTACTTTTCAACGGAAATCCGTGTAAGAATTACTTGCATTTTTTGATTAGAATCTATATTGATATCAAATAAACAGGAGTGTGATATGAAGCTAACGAAACTGCCTGCAATTGCCATCTCCGCAGCTTTAGGCATTGTAGCGTGTTCTGATGATAATGGGACCATTGCGCAGCCCGAAAACGGGACTGTCGGCACCGAACTCAATTCCGCCGGAATAGATGGCCTAGCCGGCCTAAGTTCCGGTTTTGAAGATTTCGGCAACCAAAGTTCCGGCATCGACCTCAACAGCTCCGGCAGCGTCGTTACCAGTTCTAACAATACGGTCGCCAGCTCCGGCAACGTTCCGGCAAGTTCCAACAACGCAATCACTAGCTCCAACAGCGTCGCTACTAGTTCCAACAGCGTCGTAGCCAGCTCCAACAGCGGGAATCCCGGTGGCGGAGAAAACGGCGACGACGAAAACGATAACGAAGATTCCAGGACCTTGAACGGCACCCAAATCCTCCTGAAGCTTTCTGGCACCTCGGCCACGGTCGAGAACAACAACGGATGCGTCGAAGTAGCCGACAAGAAGGCCACCATCACTTGCCCGGGCGCCTACTACGTGACCGGCGAATCGTCCGACTTCCAGGTCGTGGTGAACACCCCGGGTGCCGAGAACGAGGGCAACACCGGCATCTACCTCTACAACGCGACCATCAAGAGTTCGAACTCCCCCATTCTGGTGGCGAACGCCGACAAGACGGTGCTCCACCTGGTGAAGGGCACCACCAACGTGGTGGAAGACGGTAACGGCAACCACCTGTTCACCAAGGTCAATGGCGCGCAAGACACTTCGAAGGCAGCCATCTATGCGAGGGACGACCTCAACATCAAGGGCGCGGGCACGCTTACCGTGAAGGGCAAGTTCAAGAACGGCATCCAGTGCAGCAACGACCTCAAGATTAAGAACGGCGTCATCACCGTCGAAGCCGAAGAGAATGCCGTCAAGGGCAAGGGCAGCCTCCAGATTTCGGGCGGCACGCTGAACCTCACGGCCAAGAAGGGCGACGGCCTCGAGAGCGACGAATGCGAAGAAGTCAACGGTGAATGCAAGAACATCATCGAGGGCAAGGGCATTGTCGAAATCAGGGGCGGCAGCGTGACCATCAACGCATCCGACGACGGCATCGACGCGGCGAACTTCATCCGCATCAGCGACTCCACCGAGGCCTCCACGCTCAAGGTCACGGCTGCGGGCAAGGGCCTTGTCGCCGAGAAGTACATCTATGTTGACGGCGGCAAGAGCGACGTGAAGTCCACTGGCGACGACGCCCTGCACACCCACTGGCAGATCCTCCTGAACGCCGGCGAACTGACGGTCAACGCGAAGGATGACGGCATCCATGCGGACTCCGCCCTGTACATGAAGGGCTCCACCATCAACGTTGTGACGGCTTCCGAGGGCATCGAGGCCTACAGGATTTTCGCCGAGGGCGGCATCACCTCTACCTTCGCCACGAACGACGGCTGGAACGGCGCCGGCGGCCCGAAGGACCCGAATGCAGGCGGTCTCTCCTCGTTTAGCGAGAGCGGTGGCCATATCGTGGTGAGCGGCGGCTACCACTACATCTCCTCGAAGGGCAACATGATCGACGTGTTCGACGCTAACGGTTCCGGCAAGATGACCGGCGGCGTGCTCATCCTCGAAATCACCGGCCAGAGCTACGAAAGCCAGGGCGGCATGGGCATGGGTATGGGAGGCTGGGGCTTTGGCGGCCAGCAGGGCGGAAACAACTGCGACGCCTACAACATGGCCGGTGGTCTCATCGACACGGATACGGGCTTCGAGATTACGGGCGGCGTGCTGCTCGCCTTCGGTGACTTCTCGACGGACACTCCGGGCTGCGCTTCACAGACCTACAACAACAGCAGCTACTACGGTACCGACAAGGCCGCATTCAAACCGACATACCAGGGAAAGCACATCTTCTACGGTGGCGACGTCAAGTCCGTTAGCCAGGTGAATACCGCCGGCATGACGGAAGTCAAGTTCCCCAACGGCGTAAGCTACATGTACAAGTAAGCCCGCCAAATCACGGACAAGAATAACGCCCTCCAAGGGCGTTATTTTTTTACCCCTTTCATCCACCGGAAACCGTAAAGATATGTTTACCGGTAGGGATTTTCGCGCCAATCCATTTGCAGTTGACGGAAAAACGCAATTTACGTATATTTGGCACACCCAATGGGGATATAGCTCAGTTGGTAGAGCGACAGGTTCGCAATCTGTAGGTCATGGGTTCGACTCCCACTATCTCCACTCAAGAGGCCGGTAATATGCCGGCCTCTTCTGTTTATATCGCAAGCATGAGCCGAGGGCAAAAAAAAGCAGGACCCCGGCCAAAGCCAGGGTCCTTGAAATTCAACCAAGTAAAGAATTACTTGTCGAGTTCACGCTGAGCAACAACGTTGCCTTCGGCGTCGAGGGCGCGAATGACGTTTTCGTCGCGCTGGAGGGTCATGGTGGCCTTTTCGCCAGCAGCGGTGGTCATTTCGACAGTCATAGAACCATCAGCGTTCTTGACGGCGAGGATTTCGTTGCCCTGGGCATCCTTTTCATAGTAGGAATCGCCAGCAGCGAGCGGGTTGGAACCGGTCCAGAATTCGACCGTGTTGAGAACCAGCATGTCAACGAACATAGCAATGCCGTAAACCGGGATCACGTTCATGGCGAAGTGGACGATAGAGTTGAGCCACTTGTTGCCAAGAGTGCCGTTCCAAGCGAGGAGCTTGTTGAAGCAAGCATACTTGCCATAGCAGCCGGAAAGAACGATCATGCCGGCGCAGAGAAGAGTGATGATACCTTTTTTCATTATTTTACTCCTTAAGGATTGTTTGTTTATCGTTGTTTTGACGACGTGAAAAAATATAATTAAAAAAAGGGTCTTTTAACAAACTTCATCCAAAATTTTTAAAAAAAGGTTTAAAAAGCGTAAAAAGTTGTTTTTTTGCCCAAAAATGAAAAATCCCGCCTTTTCAGGCGGGTTTTTCTATCGGGATGACTGAATTCGAATCAGCGACCTCTTGAACCCCATTCAAGCGCTCTACCAGGCTGAGCTACATCCCGAGGTCTCTTACAAGAGTGAACCAAAGGTAGTTAAAGTCTTTTCTTTTTTCAAGACGAAATCCCGAAAAAAGCCAAAAAAGGGATGTTTTTGAAGCGGACTAGTCGTTCCAATAACCGACAACCAGCACCTCAGGTGTGGCCTTCGGATACTTCTTGCTCTTGAAAGAAACGACCTTGCGGATGCTCTTCTGCTTAAGCTCCCAGCCTTCGCGCTTGAGGCCCTTCGTCGAGAGCGTCACCTTGAGGCCAGGCACCTTGCCGCCTTCCTTGATCTGGTCGAGTTTTTCGACATCGAGCATCACGGGCTTGGTCTTGATGGAGAACTCCTTTGCCGAAGCCTTGTCCAGCGAAAGCTCGGGACGAGCCTTCTTGTCGGTCTCCCACACGTAGAACGTCCACTCGCGCTTTTCGCCCTTGCTGTAGTAGCCGGCGTCGAACATCTTTTCGCCAAAGAAAAGCGGAGTCTTCACGAAACCTTCGAGGCTCGCCGTATAGGGCTTGCCGTCGGTACCGACCATCACGACCATCGCATTGATCGGGCCTTCCATGCCGGAAAAGTCCATATCGAATTCAATGTTGATGGCACCGCCCGGGACAATCTTGGACGTATACTTGAAGTTGGACATGCCGACGCCCTGCCCCATGACGTTTTCGAGCGTAATTTCTTTCTGGGAAACGTTCGCGCCCTTCAGCGAAATATGCTTGACATCGCCCTGGTTGACTTCGCCTATCGGATAGACTTCCGGAACAAAGAGGATGGCATCCACGGCAAAAGCCTGGGAAGAAACGGCCATGGCCGCAGCGAAAACGAGATTCTTAAAATTCATATTTCCAATATAGTAATTTCAACGGAGAAATTCCATTTCGACCAGGAATCGGTAAAAGCAGAGTGCCGAAACGCCTAAAATGAACACAAGCACAATCACGAACTGCACGGGATGCTCATGGAAGTCGTAATCCGCCTTGCC
>CACXKY010000073.1:11467-16402 GCA_902768325.1 Fibrobacter succinogenes | reverse complement strand
GGGCTTCCGCGCATTGCGCTCCATCCGGTCGATTTCCCGGAACGAGAAACGGCGGTACGCAACCTGCTGCGCACCGCCCTCGGAAGCGGTCGAAGACTCGCTTTTTACAGGGACCTTTAAAAAGTCCTGTTAATAATCGGTGTAATACGATTCACCGCCCAACATCTCTATATAGGCGTCGTAATCTACGCCCCATTCGCCATTTTCGCATAATAAGGGGATGGCGTCGTCACCTTGGCCTAAGGTTGTCTTTTGCCCGTTGACGCAGGATTCAAGCAGGATTGCCGGGGTCCACAATCCGTCTTTGCATACGGCGTCGACTCCCTCGATTTTCTTCTTGGCACCTTCTCTGCTGCAGTAGACGTTGTCGTCGCCGTCATCGCCATAGTAGCCGTTGTCATCGCCATAGTCGTCGCCAGGGCCGAGTTCGTTCCCCTGGTTGCCGTTGAGGGCAGCCTTGCAAGTGGCCATGGTGGCCTGGAAGAATTCTTCCTTGCTGCTGTAACCGTAATCCGTGTAGTCCATTTCCGAGGTAGTCGTAGATACGAGCATTCCGTTTTGGCACTTTATGTTGGCGTCCGCGTAGGCCTTGACGGCTTCGATGTTGTCGCAGGTGGCCTTGGCGGCGGCGTCATTGGTGTAGACGGAGACTGCTTGAGTGTATTTTGAACCCGAACCGAAGGTGTATTTGTAGGTCGCGGGTATTGTGGACCCTGATCCCGGAAGTACTTGGGAAAATTCCCAGGTCTTGCTGTTTAGCGTGAAGTTGCAGCCTGCGGCTTTGGATCCGCCCTTGGATCCGCTGACGCCGACGGGGTTCTTGTCGTCGTTGTCGCTACAGGCTACGACAGCGAACGCGACGCTGAGAGTGAGGGCGAGGCCCAAATACCTGGAATTCATGGAATGCTCCTTGGAATGATTGTTGTTCTAAGGAATATATATTAAAAAAAAGAAAACCGTAATGTTTACGGTTTTCTTTTCTGACTTTGTTAGTAAAATCACATTCCGGGGATGGTTACGTCGTAGCTCACCTTGTGTTTTGCTTCGTCGACAATCTGGATGGTGATGCTTTCGCCTGTTTCAGGCAGCTTGTCGGCGATGAGGATAATCTCGCGCGGTTCGGAATCGTACTCGGCCGCTATCCACTTTTTGCCGGCCTTGACCGTGATGGAGTTGCCGTCGGCAACGCCGTCGTACTTGAACTGCAGCGGAATCTTGAGGACGGGCTGGCTGAGGCCGTCCACCATGGCGTCGGCCCAGTAGGGGAATCCGAGCGTGGGCGGTTCGTCGTTCTGGATGTTCGCGATGTCGCGGAGCTCGTTCGTGCTGGCGCAGCGCTTTTTACCGCCGGTCTGCTTGCTGAAGATGAACCAGTCGCGGCTCGTCTCGCCGAGCCAGTAGAGCGGGGCGGGGTTCGAGGGATTCTCGATGCAAACGTTCCAGTTCCCGAAGAACTGCAGGCCCTTCGGATGGAACTCGAGGAAGTCGAGGCTGTCGGTGCGCGTGCGCGTGACCGCGAGGACGCGCATAGCCGTATCGATGGCGACCGGGATGCCCGAAATCTTCTGGCTCACGGCGATGTCGCCGATCTTGGTGTTCCAGTTGATGCTCTTCTGGTACCTGCCGTACGGGAACAGGGCGATGGTCTCGTCGGCAGCCTTTCCGTTACCGGTGGCCGAGGCGCTTGCCGTGTAGTGGATGGCCTTGAGGTTCGGCAGGGTCTCTACGACCTTTCCGAGAAGGGTGGGCTTGTGCGGGAAGACCTTGCAGAGGTCTTCGGAGACAACGGAATCGTTTGCGCCCAGGCCGGTGAACTTGTAGTTGGACCTGCAAAGGAACAGGTCGAGCATCGGGCGCGAAAGGAACGTGTACACGGGCGAAGTCTGGTTCTTGAACTGCGCGATGTGTGCGTTGCCTTTGCACTTGGGATGGAAGTTGAACTTGCGGGTCGTCACGTTGCCGGCGTAGTCTTCGATTTCGATGCGGTACGTGGAGAGCGGTGCGAACTTGGCGTTGATGAAGTGCCAGTCGCCGGCGGTGTCGGCTTCTTCGGCCCACAGAAGCTCGTCGCGGACGTTCAGCATCTTCTTGTAGCTCAGGGTGTCCTGGATCTTGCTGTAGATCTTTTCGTCGTAGCGCCAGACTTCAATGCGGCGGATGGACATCGGGTTGTCTTTCGGTTCGCGGCTGTAGTCGGCAATCTTGATGGCCATGTAGAGGCCGAACTCGTTCTTGACCGGGGTGACGGCGCAGCCCTTGCTGAACGCTTCGCCGTTGGTGATGCCGATTTCGTTACCTTGCCATACGGCGACGCCGTAAACTTGCGGGGCAATCGTGTCCTTGAAGGTGACGCCGGCAAGTGCCGGGTTCAAGATGCGGTCGTTGTCCAGGCGGACTTCAAGGTGCAGGTGCGGGTTGCCGATTCCGGAACTGCCTGCGAAGGTGAGCGTGTCGCCCTTGTTGAATTTTGTCCCCGGCTTCAGGGTCACGTCGTTTTTCTTGGAGGCGTACTGCTTGGCTTCGACCAGGTCGTCAAGCCTGCCAAAGCTGCTCTGGTGCGCAAAAGCCCAGGTTTTGCCGCTTTCGCCCTTGAACAGCATGAGCTTGCCGTAACCGAAGGGGGAGACGCGGAGTTCTTCGACCTTGCCGTTTTCGGGGGCGTATACTACCCAGCCTTCTTCCATGTTGGTGGAGTAGTCGAATCCGGCGTGGTAGCGCGTGCCGCGGTTTTCGCCAAAGCTAGAAGTCAGGTAGGCGTCGCGGTTGAAGGGGTTGTAGACGGGGCCCGCTTCTTCGGCAGGGGCTTCGGCCTGCACGGGAGCCTTTGCGGCCATGCAGTCTTCGTAGGCGAAGGCGTCCATCGTCTTTTCGTTACATTCTTCCGCCATGGCGGGAAGGGCAAACCCTAGCAGGCAGGGCAGGAGAGCCTTGCTTGCAACGCGAGTTAACTTGGTTGTAATTTTTTTCATGACCGAAAAATATAAAATTATTACGGTGCTGTAAAACGCGGGTGAGGCGAGGGTATAAAAAAAGACCCGCTTTTTCAAGCGAGTCTTTTTCAGTGGAGCTAAGGAGAGTCGAACTCCTGACCTCCTGCATGCCATGCAGGCGCTCTACCAACTGAGCTATAACCCCGAAAGGTGAGCCAAATAGAGAAAATTATTTGGCCCTTGTCAAGGGGGATTTCGAAAAAATTGAAAATTTTTTCGAAATAGGTATGAGGTCGCTCCCAAAGGTCGCTTTGAGGTTTGAGGTCGGTCCCTAAAGGGACCTTTGAGTTTTTTCATTTGAAGGGCTCAAAGGTGCGCAGCACCGACCTCATAGCTCACTGCTCACAGCCTCTTATGCCTTCTCGATGGTCACGGATTCGATAATCACGTCATTGATGGGGCGGTCCATGGCGCCGGTCCTGACGTTTGCGATTTCGTCGAGCACGTCGAAGCCTTCATAGAGCTGGCCGAATACGGAGTAGCCGTCAGCCGGGCCGGGACCCACCTGGTCGTGGTCGAGGAAGTGCACGTTGTCGCCGTGGACAATGAAGAACTGGCTGCCGATGGAGTTCGGCATCATGGTCTTTGCCCAGCTGAGGGCGCCGCGCATGTGGGTGAGGCACGGGTCGTACTTGTCGCCGATCGTGGTGCCCGGGCCCTTGGCAGAATGTCCGCCGGTACCGTTCCTGTTGGTGAAGTCGCCGCCCTGGATCATGAACCCGCTGATAATGCGGTGGAAGGGGGCGCCGTCGTACTTACCCTGCTTCGCAAGTTCGATGAAGTTCGTGGCGCATTCGCCCACGCGTTCTTCGAAAAGGCGGAGCTTCATCGTACCGTGGTTGGTTTTCATGATGGCGATGGTTTCGCCTGCCTGCGGCTTGTCTAACTGATTAAAGGCCATTTAGTTACTCCTGTAGGAATGGGGTATATGTATCGACGCTACGCCCTGGAGGCGTAACAGGATTTATTGCTCATATATATAAAAAATGGGGGTGATTTACGCTTTTGGGGAGTAAAAAGTACTAGAAAAAGCTAATTTCTAAATGATAAACTCAAAACTCGCGGAGCGAGTGACCTCATACCTCGGAGGGAGCGAAGCGACCGCGCTGATACCTATATGAAAGACAACTGCAAACGTATACAGGAACTGCTTTCCGCACAGGCCATGGAATTCGCTCTCGACGAAATGGCTGCGAAAATTGCGAAAATGCACCCTTCCGCCGAGAATCTGATTGTTCTCGGCATGGCAAGCCGCGGTATCCCGCTGGCGAAAAAATTGACTGAACGGCTCTCCCAGAAGTTTGGCAAGCAAATCGAGATGGGGAGCCTGGACGCCACGTTCTACCGCGACGACTTCCACTACCGTCAGCCTAACGCATCTACCGAGATGCGCTTTACCGAAATGCCCGCTTCCGTGGAAGGCAAGACGGTTATTCTCGTCGATGACGTGCTCTATACGGGCCGCTCGGTGCGCGCCGCCATGCAGGCCATCCTCGACCTCGGCCGCCCTGCCGCCATCCGCCTTTGTGTGCTGGTGGACCGCGGCCACCGCGAACTCCCTATCGCCCCCGACTGCGTGGGCCTCACGGTAGAAACCGCGCAGAACCAGGAAGTCCGCGTGATGATTGAACCTATTGACAATGAAAATTCAGTTTACCTCGTAGAAGTGGAGGCTTAGCTTGAGCGCCCTTGAGATTAAACACTTGTTCGGACTGCGCGGAGTATCCAAGCACGATATCCGCCTGATCCTCGATAATGCAAAACAGTTCCGTGAAATTCTGGAACGCCCGGTGAAGAAGGTCCCGAGCCTTCGCGGTATGACGGTCGTGAACCTGTTCTTCGAGAACAGCACTCGCACCCGCACGAGCTTTGAACTCGCCGAGAAGCGTCTTTCCGCCGATACGGTGAACTTCACGAGCTCCAACTCCAGCGTAAAGAAGGGCGA
>CACXKY010000073.1:0-11452 GCA_902768325.1 Fibrobacter succinogenes | reverse complement strand
GATATCGTGGTCGTCCGCCACAAGGGGACGGGAGTCCCGAAGTTCCTCGCCGACAACAGCAAGGCGATTATCGTGAACGCGGGCGACGGTGCGCACGAGCACCCCACGCAGGCGCTCCTCGACATGCTGACCATCGAAGAGAAGCTTGGAACGCTTGAAGGCAAGAACGTAACAATCGTAGGCGACATCCGCCACAGCCGCGTGGCCCGCAGTAACCTCTGGGGCATGACGACGATGGGCGCGCATGTGACGCTCTGCGGACCGAGCACCCTGGTCCCGCGCAACACCGAACTGATGGACAAGGTCACTTGGGAATCCGACGTGAAGAAGGCCGTGAAGGACGCCGATGCCATCATTGCGCTCCGCCTGCAAAAAGAACGCATGGACGACGCCCTGTTGCCGAGCATGCGCGAATACCGCAACACCTTCGGCATTACCCACGAACTCCTGGAATGCGCGAAGGACAAGGTGCTGATTATGCATCCGGGCCCGATTAACCGCGGTGTGGAACTCGACAGCGAAATCGCGGATGGTGAACATTCTGTAATTCTCGACCAGGTGACGAACGGCGTGGCTGTTCGTATGGCCGTTCTTTATCTTTTGGCTGGAGGCCGTGCAAATGCGTAATATTATCTTGGACAACGTATGCCCGTTCGTGAACGGCAAGTTCGGGAAACCTACGAAGATGTACCTGGTCGACGGCAAGTGGGCGAACGGGGCGCCGGAAGGGACGCCGGTCGTTGACGCTCAAGGCGCCCTCGCGATTCCGGCTCTGTTCGGCTTGGGCCTGGACTTCAAGGAACCGCTTCGCGACGATATCTATACGTTCAAGGATGGCGTGGCTGCCATGACCCGCGGTGGCTTTTACGGCGGGCTCTACGAGAGCAGCGCGAACGCCATCGACGATTCGTTGAAGCTTGCCGCTATCCAGCAAATCAGCGCGAAGTACGGACTTTCGATTGCGTTCCTCGGGGCGTTCAGCATGGGCTACCAGTGCAAGGACCTCTCCGAGATGGTGGAACTGGCGGACGCCGGTGTCGTCGGCTTTGGCGACGGCAACCAGGACTGCTCCCGCACGCGCTTCTTGCGCCTCGCGATGGAATACGGTTCCATGACGGGCAAGCGCTTCTTCTTTATGCCGCTCGACGATTCCCTGCGCCACCACGGCCTGGTACACGAGGGCAGCTACGCGGATACGCTCGGCATGAAGGGAATTCCGCGTGTAGCCGAAACCATCGCCGTATTCAGGATTCTCGAAATGGCACGCTTCCTCAAGGTGCCGGTACATTTCAAACAAGTTAGTTGCGGCGAGACGCTCAAACTGATTGAACGTGCCCGCGAAGACGGCGTGGACGTCACGTGCGATGTCGACATCTATCACCTGATCTTGGACGATAGCTGCCTGTTCGACTTGAACAGCCTCGACAACGTGCCGATGCCGTTCCGTTCTGCCGAAGACCGCGAGGCTTTGTGGAAAGGCCTTGAATCCGGTGTGGTGAACGCCATCAGCATGAACCACGACCCGGTCTTGGCGCAGGACAAGGAAGTGAACTTCGAAGACGCGGTGCCGGGAGCGGTTTCCCTGGAAACGGCTCTCCCCGCCATCTGGAAACCGCTCAGCGAGCGGCTTGGCGCCGCGCGCGCGGTGGAACTCCTTTCCACCGCACCGGCACAGCTCGCTGGAGTGGCCCCGTCTAAACTTTCGGAAGGGGAACGTGCGGACCTCGTCTTGCTGGCCCAGGATTCCCCGAAGACGGTAGAGGCGTCCATGTTTGCCGGTCAGGTCTGGAACAGCCCGCTCCTGGGCAAGCAGTTGCCTTCGTCTATTGTCGGAACTTACATCAACGGAAACTGGACCGAGGTATAATTCGTGATCGAACCGTTTCAGCTCGTTTGGGGCTTCATGATCTTTGCGATGCTATTGGCACTGCTGGTGCTGATAGAGATTCGTCGTGGAGACAAGAGGCGCGAACACGAGGTGATGTTCGATACGGAGGCTTTCGACGAGAAGGTCAAGAACTTTGACTTTTCGGTCAAGGAAGTCCATACCTTGGAAAAACTCGTTCGTGCGTCCAAGTTCGACAACAAGGACGCCGTCCTGAATTCTGCGGCGCTGTTCGAAACCGCAGTACTGCAGTTCTACGATGTACGCAATGTGTATGCAATTCGTGAGGAAACTTTAGCATCCGTCGCGAAATTGCGCGAAAAGCTGAACTTTACCGCCAAGAACCCTCTGGCAAAAATCAAGTCGTCGCGTCAGTTCTCCGTGGGCGACCGCGTGGACGTGATTCTTGAAAGCGGCGTGAAGCTCAAGCATTCCGAAATCCTCTGGAAGAACGAAAAGGAATGGGCCGTACTGTACGACAATAGCTTCGGTGTGGCCGATTCGTTTGTCGGTAAAAGGATTCGCATCCGCTGGACCAGGCCCGAAGACGCGGTTTATTCCGCCTGGCTGGAGGTCAAGTCCGCGACGCCCCAGGAATTTGTACTGGAACATACGTGTTCGCTCGAAAAGCAGCAATTGCGTCGCTGGGTTCGTGAAATTGTCGATTTTCCTGTTACGGCGACTTTTGCGGACGGTTCGACCTGCATCGGCCGTCTGTACGACCTTTCGGCCGGTGGTATCCTTATTGGGCTCCCGGTCGAGTGCTCCGGAGGGAGCCAGTTGCATATCCAGTTCGAGCTGCCCGGTTTTGGGAACCAGGACGTGGAAATTGAGATTTTGCGCAGTTTAGGCCGAAAAAATCCCCAATATCCGGACTTTTACTCCATGACGGCATCGTTCACCGGGGCGTTCGGTTGGATCCAGGAATGTGTGCTCCAATACATTTTTGAGTCTCGGAAGCAAAAAAAGTAGCCCAAAAAGCGCCAAAAGCACGCTAAGTAGTTAATTTTCAATGAGTTAGACGCTTTTTTTGCTTGACATTCTGCATTTATAAAGGTAGAATTAGGATAGAATTGTTTCCGATCGGAGTTTTACTTTGGCTTTAGGTTTAATCGCTAAAATTCGCGGAGAACGCGAAACTGTCGGTATAGATGTTGGTCATTACAGCATCAAATACGTGAAAGTTTACCATAACAGTCGCGGTGGTAAGGTCGTGGTCGATGCCGACATCGAACCGGTACCCGACGGAGCCATTATTAACGGTGAAATCCAGCGCCGTGAAGGTGAGGCCGTGACGGGTGAGGATGGCAAGAAGGATAAAGATGGCTACGAAATGCTTAGCGAAGCCATTTCCAAGCTCCTCATCAGACATCCGATAGAAGATTCCGTTGACGTGGTCGCCTCGGTGAACTGTGGAGCCGGCGCCGGTGGTGTGCTGGTGGACCACCTGAGTGTCAAAGTGCCGAAAAACGGCAACGAGGCCGCGATTATCCTTCAGACCGCCCAGTCCCGTCCGCCCTTCGATGACCAGGACAACGTCATGGACTACGAGGTCGAGTCCCGTGAAGGCGACGAGGTCAAGGCGAACGTCGTTGCGGCGAAAAACGCGCTCCTCGACTCCTGGGCGCAGTTCTTTGCGATGAAGGGCTTGAAGCTTTCTGCAATGGACGTTGATATTTTCGGCCTGGTCAATTCCTATATGGCGACGGCGTCGGAAGAAGAAGCCAACCAGACCTCGGCCATCGTGAACATTGGCGAAAAGAAAATGAGCATCGCGTTCGTCCAGAACGGGAAGTTCCATTCCATGCGTGCCATGACCGGCGGTTCGCTCGACTTGGTCATTGCGAAGCTTGGAACGCACTTGGGTATTGACCCCGAGAAGTGCCATGAGATTTTTGAAAAGGGCGATCTTAGCATCGTGGACGGATTCTCGGAAGCCGAAGTCGAGGAAACCTTGAAGATTGCGTTCGAGGACCTCATGAGCCAGATCGAGTTCGGTATCCGTTACTTCTCGTCTTCTGAAGACTCGCTTGAATTGAACAGGATCCTGCTTGGTGGCGGTGGCGCTTCCATCCCAGGCCTGAAGGCTTATATCGCAGAACGTACCGGCGTGGAAACGGAGACGGTGAACCCGTTCCGCTATGTGGAGTGCGACTCCAAGGTGTTCGGTGAAGGCGGTATTTCTTTGAGCCTATCTAACATTTATGCCCCTGCACTGGGACTCGCAATGAGGAAGTTCTAATGGCGGCAAAAAAGACAACATCTGCAGTAAAGAAATCGCTTTGCATTTCCATTAACCTGCTCCCGCCGGAATACCGGAAGCAAAGCAAGGACTTCTCCTGGATTACCGACCGTCGCGTGATTTGGCCTACGGTGGCTTTGATTGTGTCGATAGTTTGTGTGTACATGCTCAACGTGTTCGTCTCCGAAACGATTTCTGACCTCCAGAGAGAGGTGGAACGCGTCAAGGCCGAAGTGGAACGCGAACGTCCGTTGCTTTCGAAGATTAGCGATCTGGAACAGAAACAGGGTGTTGTCAATACGAAGATTAATGCCCTCAAGAGCATCCAGGTGAGCAAGAAACGCTGGGTTATTTTGTTCGAAAATATCTCGTCGGTTTTGCCCCCGAACATGTGGCTCACCAGCCTGAATCAGACTGGCGAAAACGACATGGAAATGAAGGGCCTTACGTATGATTTTTCTGAAGTAGCGGAATACATGGTCAAGCTTGAAAAGCAGGCCAGCGTTGAAAACGTTACGCTCGTCACCATTTCGACGACCAAGATTAGCGGCGAAGAGGCGTACGACTTCACTATCAGGGTTGTCTTGAAGAAAGACCTCGGGTCGGAGGGGTAGTATGGGTAATATAGACTTCAAAGACAAAAAGAATATATACGCGATTGCGGTCATCCTGCTCATCCTCGGCGCAGCCTATTGCGTCTATACCTATATATGGGACCCCTTCGTGATGGACCGTGAACGTCTGGAAAATGAATTGCAGTCGGCTCAGGCGGAATTGGACAAGATCAATGCCAAGAAACACCGCATTGCCGAATTGGAAATGCAGTTGGTTCAGGCTGAAAAGGACTTTGAAAAGCTGAAAGAAATGTTCCCGGAAGAAGAAAAGGTGCCTCTGCGCTTGCAGGACCTGTATGCGGTGCTCCGCAGTTCTGGCGTGCAGATCCAGCGCTTTAACCCGGAAGGAACTTCCCCGAGGGAACATTACATCGAGAACCGCTACTCTATCGCGGTCAATTCCGGCTACCATATGCTCGGTTACCTGTTCGCCGAAATTGCGAACTTCAACTACCCGACAGCCATTACGAACTTGAGGTTGAGCCGCTATAGCGGTATCGCCGCCGAACTGCAGAAGGCGGAAACTCACGGGTGGACTCCGATTACGGTGTCTGTCTCGTTCAACTTGACTACTTACACATCCAAGAAGGTTGCCCAATGATGAAGAACAAATTTATTCTTTTGTTCCTGTTCGTCGCGGTAGCCGCGAATGCAGCGCTCATTAAGGATGTCCGCTTTAATTGCGATTCCAAGAACTGCGCTGTTGCATTCCAGTTTGCGTCTGACAAGGATTTGCCGACATTTTTCCAGAAGTACGATGCGGTCAATAAAAAGCTGACGGTCGGCTTCTCCGGTACGACTTTTGCCATGGGCGAGGGCACCTACGACGTGGATGCCTCTGCGGAATGGATCCGTTCTATGAAGGTGTTCAAGGAACAGTACCGTGGAATGGACTTCTTGAAGATTGAGATGACCGTGGGTCCGTCCCTGAATACCGACAAGAACGAAATTGGCCTCAACAAGGCTGACTTCCTCTTGAAGCTGAAGGGAAAGAGCGGTAAGGCATGGACGCTCTCCAAGCTGTTTGCCGACAAGAAGAAGGCTGCCGAAAAGGCTGCGCTCGAAGAAAAGAAGCGCTTGGCCGAAGAGAAGAAGGCCGCCGAGAAGGCTGCACTTGAAGAAAAGAAGCGTGCCGCCGAAGAAAAGAAGGCTGCCGACAAGCAGGCTGCCGCCGACGAAAAGAAGCGCGCTGCCGAAGAAAAGAAGCGTTTGGCTGAAGAGAAGAAGGCCGCCGAGAAGGCTGCGCTCGAAGAAAAGAAGCGTGCCGCTGAAGAAAAGAAGGCAGCCGAGAAGGCCGCCCTCGAAGAGAAAAAGCGCTTGGCCGAAGAAAAGAAGGCTGCTGAAAAGGCCGCCAAGGAAGAAGAAAAGCGCCTCGCTGAAGAGCAGAAGGCTCTGGAAAAGGCTTTGAAGGAAGGCGGTAAGGTATCCGCACTCCTGCCGGACCTGAAGGAAATGACGGTGTTGATCGGTTCTGGAATGGAACAGTTCCGCCTGGTTGCCGACAGCCCCATCGAACTTAGGAACGTGTCTTCCATTGACAAGGCGCAGACTATTACGATTGGCCTGCCTGGCCCCAAGAAGTCCCCTGTATTCAAGGTGGGCTCCGGTACGATTGTCCGTGCGGTCACGTGGGGCGCCAATGGCCTTAAGCTCCAGCTGCAGCCGGGTGTGAATCCGGTGATGATGGTGCAGGAAGGCGCACTCGTGATGCAGGTTCCTGAAAAGACCATCAAGAAGGACGGTTTCCTGTTCTGGTCCGCCCGTCCGGATGGAATCTATATCCGCGACTGGATGAGGAACAGCGAAGAAAAGCCGAACTTCGAAACCTTCGTGAACAAGTTTGAAAAGGACAGCAAGAAAATCGTTTCCGGGTCGCAGACGTTCCACCTGCGTCCCGTTGTCCGCGAACTGATCGTCGTCGCCGACGAAATTGAACTCTTTGCCGCACCTAACGAGAATTCCCAGGTGATGCAGCGCCTTACCTTTGGCGAACGCTTGGTGAATATCGATTTGACCGGCCTCTATTACAAGGTGCAGTACGGTAACCGCGTGGGCTTCGTGAACAAGCGCGCCGTGGGTTACATGGATGAACTTTCTGCCGTACAGGCGGAACGCCTCAAGCAGGTGGATAAGGAACGCGGTGAACTTACCGAAACGGCTACGGCTCAGGGTAGCCAGCTGGACGGCCTCTATGAAGACCGCGTGACCTATAGCTCCTTTGGACGCCGTGATCCGTTTGTCGAAATCAAGGGCCTTGTTGAGGAAGGCATCAATATCGACCAGGTCGAACTCGTCGGTATTATTTGGGAATCCGATGTCCCGGTGGCCATCCTCGTCGAGTCCAAGAAGCCGTCCGTTTCCTACACGCTTAGGGAAGGTGACAAGATCTTGAACGGTAAAGTTCTTAAAATTACACAAACTGATGTGCTCTTCTTGATCCAGGAATTCGGGGTGAGCCGTCGTTATTCTATGAGTCTTCCAGATAAATTTGGGGGTCAAAAGTGAAAAAGCTGACAAAAATCCTGACCATTCTTCTTATGGTGGCGAGCTTTGCTACCGTGTGGGCTGCCCCTGCCGAAGGTTCCGTGGCTCCCAACAAGAAGTTGTACGACTTCAACTTTGTTGACATGGATTACGATGCGGTGTTCCGTTCCGTGTCGGTGATTGCCGGTGTAGATATCTTGGTCGCTCCCGATGTGAAGGGCAAGATTAGCCTCAAGGTGACAAAGAAGACCTGGCAGGAAACCCTCGACATTATCTGTGATATCAACGAGCTGACTTGGGTTATCCAGGACAAGTACATCACCATCCAGCGCTTGAGCACCTACCAGGCCAAGCAGAAGAAGATGGCTGACGAAGAAAAACAACTGGAAGATGCCGCTCCACTGGTCCGTAAGAATTTCCAGATCCACCACGCCAAGGCAGAAGAATTGGTGAAGGTGCTTGAAAGCATGAAGAGTAGCCGTGGCCGTATTACTACGGTGGAACGCACCAACTCGATTATCGTGTACGATACCGAAAACAAGATTGAGCAGATGAATAACGCTCTTGGCGAACTTGACGTGGAAACCCTGCAGATTATGATTACCGCGAAACTTGTCGTGGTGAACAGCAACCTTGCCCGCGAATTGGGCGTGGACTGGACGGCTACCATGGGCAATGCTGCCATTACGCCGGGTGTTGCCGGTGCCGCGACGGGAAGCCAGGCCGGTTCTACCCGTACGAGTGCCGCTATCAGGTCTTACCCGAACAACGGCGTGACTCCGGCTGTGAGCGGCGCTTCTACTGCCATTACGGCTAGCGTGCTCGATAACAACCTCCAGATTGCTATCAGCAACTTGATGGGTGACGCTTCTACGGAAGTGCTCGCCTCTCCGCAGGTCTCTACGCTTGATAACACCGAAGCTCAGGTGTTCATGGGTGACAAGGTCTCTATCCGCGTGATTGACGATAGCGGTGAATCTTCGACGCAGCTCGTGGAAACGGGTATCAAGCTGACGGTGACGCCGCATGTTTCTGGCGACAACCGCATCCTCCTCGACCTGCATCCGGAAAACAACTCTTATGACTACGATACGAAGGGCGAAATCGTCATCAGTACGCAGGAAGCCAAGACGAAGGTCGTGGTGGCCGACGGCGAGACGGTCGTGATTGGTGGTCTGACTCGTAACGAAACTCAGGAATCCGAAAGCGGCATTCCGTTCCTCAAGGATATCCCGCTCCTGGGTAACCTCTTCAAGTATTCCCGCAAGGCTGTCATCAAGAAGGACCTCGTGATCTTCGTGACGCCGCGCATTATCCGCAACTACATTGGCAATGTCGAACTTTCTGAACCGTCTGCTGAAACGGCTGGTTCTTCTGCACCTGAAGCCCAGAAGGTCGAAACGGCCCCTGCTGCCGCCCCGGCTCCTGCTGCTGCACCCGCTCCCGCTGCTGAACCGGCCCCGGCTGCTACGGAAGCCCCTGCAGAACCTGCTGCCGCCCCGGAAGCCCCGGCTCCGGAAGCTGCCGAAGGCGACTGGAACTAATCGCTACATTGCGGAATATCGGAAATTAAAAACGCGCCAACCGGCGCGTTTTTTTCATTGTTTAGAGCCTTTGACCGGTTCAGAGTCTTTGACCGCTATCTCACCACGAGCGCTGCAAGGGCGAGTTCCTGGGCGATGCGGGTGCTGCACATGCCGCTCTTGATTTCGTAATCGAGGTCGGCGAGACGGCGGACAACGCGGATGAGTAACGGCTTGCCCCAGCGCTTGGCGCATTCGGGAGCCTTTCCCTTCACGTTGAAGATGAAGTCGTTCTTGCCGAGCTTGGCGGCGGCGTCCTTGGCCTGCATTCCGGTGCCGAGGAGCGTCGAGAAGTTCAAGAGGTCGACGGCGTAGCGGTAGAGCGAACCCACGATCTGGACGGCGTTCACGCCGTTGTTGAGCATCTCGTTCAGCATGCGCGTGTACGTCTTGGCGTCGCGCAGTCCGAAGGAGTCGTTGATTTCGTAGGCGACCATCTCGCGTTGCGGTACAATCATCTCGCGCACGAGTTCTAGCGTAATCTTCTGGCAGTCCGGCGCAAAGAGCAAGACCTTCTCGATTTCTTCGCTCACGAGCTTTGTGTCGTTGCCGAGGGCGTCGGCCAGGTAATGGCAGGCGTCGCGGTCGATGGCCTTGTTGAAGTGCGTGGGGATGGCGGCGGCGATCCACTCGGCCATCTTGTACTGCTTGGGGACTTCGTATTTTTCGACCTTGCCGACCTTGCTCAGGGTCTTGTAGAGTTCCCCGCGGGCGTCGAGCTTGTCGAATTCCAGGAGGAGCTTGCATTGCGGGCCGTGGCTTAGCCACTTGGCGAGGCTCTTGGCGTCGTCGGCCTTGAGGGCGTCACCCTTGCGGACGACGACGACCTGTTCCGGCGTGAACATCGATACCGAGTCGCAGGCGGTAATGACCGCGTCGGCGATGGAGGGAATGTTCGTGTCCGTCGCGAAGAGGATTTGCTTCGCGAGAGGGTCGTCGCGCCTATCACCGAGGGCGTCGCACAGGAATTTCTCTATGCACTTGTCCTTGGTGAAGTTGTCTTCGCCAATAAGGGTGACAATCATGGGTGCCGGCTTAGTTGAAGTCGATGACCTGGAACTTGTTCACGCCCTTCGGGGTGGTCACTTCGATGGTATCGCCCTTCTTTTTGCCCATGAGGGCGGCGCCGATGGGGCTCTTGAAGCTAATCTTGCCGTTGAGGGCGTCGGCTTCTTCGGGACTCACCAGCTGGTAAACGACGTTCTTCTTGGTCTTCGCGTTCACGAGCGACACCTTGGCGCCAAAACGGATGGAGTCGCAGTTCGGGTCGAACGCGACGACTTCGGCGCGGGCGAGCTGGTCTTGCAGCTTGGGCAGTTCGATGTTGTCGATGGAGGAAAGGCGTTCCTTCGCGGCATGGTATTCGGCGTTTTCACTCAAATCGCCCTGTGCACGGGCATCAACCAATTCCTGCAATACGCGCGGACGTTCCACATTTTTTAAATTTTCAAGGTCTTTGACGAGCTTGTCGTAAGCTTCTTGTGTAAACTTGATCTTTTCCATGCTCTACAAAGTACAAATTTTAACGAGGCTTCGCGGGCCCGTAATCGCGAAAGAACATCTTTTTAGGAGATAGTATGTACAATCTGCTGGATAAGGGCGGCGTATGTTCCCCCAAGGGGTTCACCGCTTCTGGAATTTGTGCTGGCATCAAGGCTAGCGGCAATGCCGACATGGCGCTCCTCAGGAGCGAGAAGGCTGCGCGCTGCTTCGCCGTTTTTACCACCAACAAGGTGAAGGCCGCCCCGGTATTGTACGACAAGGCTGCGCTTGAACACGCCCACTTTGCGACTGCGGTCGTGGTGAACAGCGGTAACGCGAACGCCTGCACCGGCGAACAGGGCTACAAGGATGCCGAACGCATGGCGACCCTCACGGAAGAGGCTCTGGGCCTTGCCCCGAAGAGCGTGCTCGTTTGCAGCACCGGCGTGATTGGCCACCTGATGCCGATGGACAAGATCGAGGCCGGCATCCCGAAACTCGTCGAGAAACTTCACGCCGACGCTTCCGAAGAATTCGGCCGCGCCATCCTCACCACAGACCTTGCCCTCAAGAGCCATGCCGTCGAAATCCAGACCGAGAAGGGCGTGGTGACCATCGGTGGCGCCTGCAAGGGTTCGGGCATGATCCACCCGAACATGGCGACGATGCTTGCCTTCATCACGACGGACATCGCGCTCCCCATCGACTTCTTTGCTGAATTCCGTGCCGACATCGCCGACTCGTTCAACGCGATTACGGTGGACGGCGACACCAGCACGAACGACACGTGCATCTTGCTTGCGAACGGCATGAGCGGGCTTCGTTACGAAGACCTGAGCCTGAGCGAACAGGGCGAGTTCCGTGCAGCACTCATGCTCATTATGCAGAGCCTCGCGAAAGATATCGTACGCGATGGCGAAGGTGCTACCAAGCTTATCGAACTGCGCATCGAGAAGGCCGAAAGCCACGAGGAAGCTCTCCGCATGGCCCGCTTTATCGGTACGTCCAACCTCGCCAAGTGCGCCATGTTCGGTGAAGACCCGAACTGGGGACGTATCCTCAGCAGCGCCGGTTCCAGCGGTTGCAACATGGTGGCCGAACACACGGACCTCTACTTCGGTGACGTGAAGGTCTTGGAAGGCGGACGCCCCATCCAGCTCGA
>CACXKY010000072.1 GCA_902768325.1 Fibrobacter succinogenes | reverse complement strand
AAAAATCATTGGCCCGTCGTATTCTTTTTACCATGCTTCCAAGATGGAAGAATTCGTGAAGTACTGCTCGCAGAACAACTGCATGCCCGACGTGGTCAGTTGGCACCAGTGGGGTAGCGGCGGCTTCGTGGGCTCTGTCGAGACGTATCGTGCCCTCGAAAAGAAATACAAAGTGACTCCGCGCCCGCTGAGCATCAACGAGTATTCTTCGACCGAACATAGCGAAGAAGGTTGCCCGGGCCTGTCTGTACCGTTTATAGCCAAGTTCGAACGCCACGGCGTCGAAAGCGCTATGATTTCGTGGTGGTTCGTACCGCTTCCGGGCCGCCTCGGCAGCCTGCTGACTTCGAACAACGAGCGCGGTGGCGGCTGGTGGCTGTACAAGTGGTACGGCGACATGAGCGGCTACATGGCGAAGGTCACTCCCCCCAACGACAAGAGCGACGGCGTGGACGGCTTTGCCGCCCTCGACAAGAAGAAGGGCTTTGCAAGCATCGTGCTCGGCGGTAACACGCTTGGCGACGTGAACGTGAACATTACGGGCATCCCGGAAGCCTTCGGCAACAAGGTGAACGTGTCCGTGGAGTACGTGGTGTGGGAAAACAAGGACAAGGCCGTGCCCTCGACGACTCCGGTGTCGGACAAGGAATACGATGTGAACGGCGGAAAGATTACGGTGCCGGTAAATATCGCAAACACCAAGTACGGCTACCGCGTGTATATTACGCCGATCATTCCGCAGGCACCCTACAAGGATGTTGTCGCAGCCATCCCGGGCAAGATTGAAGTCGAAAACTACGATGTGGGTGGCCCGGGCAAGGCGTACCTCGACAAGGACGACGACAACAAGGGTGGACAGTACCGCGAAGATGCCGTGGATATCGTGCAGGGTGGTTCCGGCTACGCCATCGGCTACACACAGGAAGGCGAGTGGCTCGAATACACCGTGAATGTGGTCGAAGCGGGCGAATACGGCGTGTCGGCAAGCTACGCGACATCTTCCGAGAATTCGGGTGCCAAGCTATATGTTGACGACAAGGCCGTGGGCGATGCGATTATGTTCCCGCAAGGCGCTGACTGGGAAACCTACGCCACGTTCGATGCGGGCAAGGTGAACTTCACGGCGGGCAAGCACGTGCTCAAGCTCGAAATCGTCGGCAATTACGTGAACATCGACTATTTAGAGTTCTGTGCCGGGGCTAAATGCGAAGCGGTGGGTACGCCTGGTGATTCCTCGTCGACGCACGATTCTACTTTGGCAATCGTTGCTCGCTACAACGTCAATTTCGGGGCGTCTCAAACTTACGGCGTATACGGCCTCGACGGGCGCCTGGTTGCAAAGTTCACGGCCGTCGGTACCGAGAACCTGCGTGCAAAAACTGCGGAATCGGTCAGGCTTTCGGGTACTTATCTTGTGAAGCCCTTCCACGGTGGCCGGACTTACAGAATCGCTGTCCAGAAATAGCAAGGTTTATAGATTCACTCCTCCAAAAAAAAACGCCCCGCTATTACTAGCGGGGTGCTTTTTGTTTTGGGGGGTTGGTTTTAAGCTCTTACTTCACGAAGCTGGCAGGCAGCGTGAACTGCTTCAGGAACGGCCAGCCAATCTTGCCGTCGCCCTGTTCGTGACCGCCACCCTGCTTGGTGCAGAGCACGACCTTCACGCCGTCCCTGCAGTTGGAGTATTCGTCGCAGCCGCTGGCGTTCTTGGTTGCAGAACCGGTGCATCCGTTCTTTTCTTTCCAGAATTCGAAGGTTCCCTTGGCTCCGAGGAAGTTCAAGCCGTCATTGAAGCCGCTATCGCCGCCCTGGTAACGGCAGGTGCCGTCGTTGGTGCCGCGGAAGTTGATGACGGAAATCGGACGTTCCGGATTGCACTTGGCGCTGTTCGTGGTATTCAAGTCCATGCCGGCAGGAGCAACTGCGGCAAAGACATCGGACATGAAGCAGGCCACGTGGTTACTCATACCGCCACCCATCGAGAAACCGGTCGCATAGATGCGCTGCGGGTCGATACAGGCGATTTCCTTGACTGCATCAATCATTGCACGAGAGAACTTGACGTCGTCGTCATCGGAGCAGCAGGGACCGACGTTCCAACCCGGGCCCATCTTTCTGCTATCAGCAGACTTGGTGCCATCGGGGTAAAGCGAGATGACGCCTTCGGGGTCGGTCTGGGACTTGTAAGTGGTGCCATTGTACTGGCCTTCACCGTTACCCATAACCGGGTGGTAGTCCACAACGAGCGGTACCGGCTTGTCGCCCTTGTAGGCGTCCGGGATGTGCAAAAGGAATGTGCGTTTTTTGCCGTCAACAGTCACGGACATCTGTTGCTTCTGTACGGGCTTTGCGGTCTTGCCGGAGCAGTCGACCGTAATCGGATCCTGGCTCGCGGAGGACTTCTCCTCTGCGGAGCTGGTCGGAGCTTCTGCGCTAGAAGAAGACTTGACGACGTCATTCGAACTCTGGGCGACCGTGGCAGAACTCGTGGTGTTGGTGCCGCGTTCCATCTTGATGACTACGTCTGTTTCCACTTCTGCAGACATCGTGTAGGAGTAGCTCTGGTAGCCTTCCAACGCGAACATGAGGGACGGCAGCGGGTCGCCTTCCTTGAGGAGAGCATTCTTGCCCTTTACGATGTAGGTCTGCGAGGAACCGTCCGCGGTGACGCGTAGGAAGCTAGCGCTCTGACCGACGGCCTTGGAGAGGTCAATGCTCACGGAGCCGTTAATCTCGTAGAAGGAACGCTGGAAGGTGACCTTGCCGAGAGCGTTGATTGCAGAAATCTTGAGTTGGTGGGCGTTCACGCCTTCAAGCGAGAAAACACCGCCGCGGATGTTTGCGGACATCTTTGCGCTGGCAACGCCAA
Source organism: Fibrobacter succinogenes (assembly GCA_902768325.1). Classification (GTDB taxonomy): domain Bacteria; phylum Fibrobacterota; class Fibrobacteria; order Fibrobacterales; family Fibrobacteraceae; genus Fibrobacter; species Fibrobacter succinogenes_A. The sequence continues at coordinate 9,123 of CACXKY010000072.1, read as the reverse complement.
ACAGACCACCCATTTCATCGGTGTTGATGCTGAACGTACCGTCTTCGGCGGTCGTTGTAGCGACGCCTGCGTAATTGAACGAGTTGATGGTTACGCCGGCGAGTGCTCTGCCGGAGCCGGCCGATTGGACCTTGCCGCTGATGCTCCAGGCAAACGCCATAGTGCTAGACATTGCCAAAATGCTGGCAAGTCCCATAATTTGGGGGAATTTCATTTTTTTGACTCCTTTTTTTCCAAACCGCTCCCTTGCGGTATTCTGCTAGAAAAGTAAATCATTTTCATCTCAAATGCTAGAGTAACGTGTAAAAAAATGTTGATAAAAATTGAAAATGAACAAAAATGAGTAAAAATGATAAAAATGTGTGTAAGAATTTTTGGTTACATGGATAAAGTGTCAATAGAACCTTGCTTTCCCCGCAATACATTGCCTTTTTTGCGAGATATTTTTTCTATGTGGGTTGGCGTGGTGTGCCGGCCGCATTAAAATAAGGGATGTAGTGGATATGAAAAATATTCTCTCAACGGCAACAAAGGTTGCTGCCGTAGCTTTTGCGGCATCGACTTTCTCTTTCGCGGGTCCCGGCATTGCCGATGGCGCCGCGAAATTCATTGGTAACATCACTCAGTCTGGCACTGCTCCTGGTCCTAATGACCAATTTACCCAACTTTGGAACCAGGCTACAGCCGAAAACGGCTGTAAGTGGGGCTCCGTCGAGGGCACCCGTGGCCGTTACAACTGGGGCGCCTGCGATGCTGCCTATAACTGGGCAAAGAACAACGGTGGGCACTTCAAGTTCCACGCCTTGGTGTGGGGCTCCCAGTACCCGGGCTGGCTGAATGGCCTCAGCGTCGACGAAACCAAGAAGGCGATTACCGCCTGGTTCGATGCGGTCAAGGAACATTACCCCGAAATCGAGATGATTGACGTGGTGAACGAGGCTATCCGTACGGGCAACAACAGCTATCATTCTCCCTACGGCAAGAACAACAACATCATTCCGGCTCTCGGCGGCGACAACAATGGTGACTATACCTTCATAACCACCGCCTTCAAGATGGCGCGTGAACGCTGGCCGAAGGCTATCCTCATCTATAACGACTACAACACCGTCCAGTGGAACAAGGATCAGGGTATCCAGCTTATCCAGACCATCAAGAAAAACGGCGCTCCGGTCGATGCCTACGGCCTGCAGGCCCACGACATGATGAGCCAGGGCGGTGGCCAGGGCGGTACCGGTGGCGGCGGCGTCTGCTTGGACATCAATACGCTCAAGAGCATTACCAAGGAAATCTGGGACAAGACCCAGACCCCGATGTTCATCAGCGAATACGACATTGCAACGACCGACGACAACATCCAGAAGCAGTGCTACTCCGAACAGATTTCGCACTTCATGGAAAACGAACACGTTGCGGGCATTACCTTGTGGGGCTATGTCTATGGCCACACCTGGCTCGACTGTAACGGGAAGGCGCCCGGATGCTCCGGCATCATCAAGGACGGCAAGGACCGCGCCGCCATGGCATGGCTCAGGGATTACCTGAAGACCAACAAGGGCGTGAACACGACTGGCCTTCCGACTGGCGTCTTGACGACCGTGGATCCCGAACCGCAGCTCCCGTTCAAGGGAGAGGCCATTGCCATTCCGGGCAAGATCGAGGCCGAAGACTTTGACATTCCGGGCGTGGGCCGTAACGAAGACGGCACGAGCAACGATTCTTACGGTGACGATTCCGAGAACCATGGCGACAGCGACTACCGCAAGGGCACTGGCGTCGACCTGTACAAGAAGGCTACGGGCGTTATCGTTGGCTACAACAGCGAAGGCGACTGGCTCGAATGGACCGTGAACGTGAAGGAAGAGGGCGACTACACCATGTTTGCCGCCGTGGCTGCCGCAGGTTCTACCTCCAGTTTCCAGCTTTCTCTCGACGGCAAGGAACTCACCGGCGTGGTTTCGGTTCCTGCGGCAACGTCTGGCGAAGAAAACTACGATGACTACAACAAGGTCAGCGCGAACGTGACCCTCCCGGCGGGCAAGCATATCTTGCGCATGGACGTGACCGGCGCCTGGTTCGACGTGGATTACTTCACCTTCGTGAAGGGGAAGGACGCTACCGATCCGGAACCGATTGTGAAGGATGAACCGGGCACGGAAGCTATCCCGCAGGTCGTGAAATACGACCCGAACGCCCTCCAGGATTACTTCGTGTTCGACATGCACGGCGTCAACCTGGGTGTCATGAGTGCCTATGGTTTCGACGGCGCCGCGGAAATCCTCCGTTCTTCCGCCGACATTAAGTGCTCGGGTGTGTACCTACTGCGTAACCGCTTTACCGGAGAAATGCAAAAAATCCGTATCGCCCGCTAATCGTACCCTAAAAGCCTGACTTTCTCGAAAACGGGTCCCGAAACAGAGGTTTCGGGGTCGTTTTTGCTATTCCATTGACAGATTGTCCATGGAAACAATCTTCAGACATGAAATAGTCCACATTTTTCGGGGTAGTTTTATTGTGGGTTGGCAAGGCTGTCGGCCTTATTAAACAAATATTCAAGGATGTGGATCATGAAAAACATACTTTCATCAGTTGCTAAGGCCGCAACGATCGCTCTTGCGGCGTCGACGGTCTCTTTCGCAGGGCCCGGCTTGGCCGATGGCGCTGCGAAGTTCGTTGGTAACATTACGACGAGAGGTCAGGTCCGTAGCGACTTTACGGAACTGTGGAACCAGATTACTGCCGAAAACGAATGTAAGTGGGCTTCTATTGAAGGAACCCGCGGCCGTTACAACTGGAGCGGTTGCGATGCTGCCTTTAACTGGGCAAAGAACAACGGTGGTCACTTCAAGTTCCACGCCCTGGTTTGGGGTTCCCAATACCCGAACTGGTTGAACAATCTCAGTGCCGACGAAACCAAGAAGGCGATTACCGCTTGGATGGATGCTGTCAAGGAACATTACCCCGATCTCGAAATGATCGACGTGGTGAACGAAGCCATCAAGTCGGGTGGTAAGTACCATTCCAATTACGGCCCGCAGGGTGGCAACAATATTATTGCAGCCCTCGGTGGCGATAACGGCAATTACGAATTCGTGCAAACGGCATTCAAGATGGCCCGTGAACGTTGGCCGGATGCAATCCTCATTTATAACGACTATAACACGGTTCAGTGGCAGAAGAACGAAGGTATCGACCTCATTCAGAAGTTGAAGAAGGCTGGTACTCCGGTGGATGCCTACGGCCTGCAGGCTCACGACATGATGAGCCAGGGCGGTGGCCAGGGCGGTACCGGCGGTGGCGGCTCCTGCTTGAGCATCAATACGCTCAAGAGCGTCATTGAAGAAATCTGGAACAAGACCGAGATTCCGCTGTTCATCAGTGAATACGATATTTTCACGAGCGATGATAACGTTCAGAAGAAGTGCTACTCCGAACAGATTTCCTACTTCATGGAGAACGAACATATTGCCGGTATCACCATCTGGGGCTATATCTACGGCGCTACATGGAATGATGGTACGTCCGGTATTATCAAGGACAATAAGGACCGTGCGGCCATGACTTGGCTGAAGGAATACCTGAAGAGCAACAAGGGTGTCAATACGACAGGCCTTCCGACGGGTGAACTCACTCAGGTTGAACCTGAACCGCAGAAGCCGTTCAAGGGTCAGGCGTTTGATTTGTCGGGCAAGATTGAAGCTGAAGACTTCGACATCCCGGGCAAGGGCAAGGGCAATAACTCCTATTCCGTTTCTGGCGATTGCGATGATTCCTGGAATACGGAATATAGAAAGGGTACATCTGTAAAGATTGGCGAAAAGAACGGTGGTCTTGTTCTCGGTTGCAACCCTACAGGAAACACCTTCGAGTATACGATAAACGCTGCTTCGGCTGGATCGTTTACCATTAATGCAACTGTTGCTGCAGATGGTGATGGAGCGTTGGTATTCAAGGTTGGCGACAAGGTTGTGTCTGATACGCTGAAATATTCTGGCTCTTCCTGGAGTACTTTTGAAGAGGTTTCTGGTTCGATTACGCTTGAAAAGGGTGAACAGATCCTCACCATGGAAGTTGCCAAGGGCTATATCGACGTCGACTGGTTCCAGATTTCTACTGGCGGTCCGCTGTCTATCGCAAATGACGTCAAGTTCGAGAACAATACCCTCCAGGACTACTACGTCTTTGACCAGCAGGGTGTCAACTTGGGCGTGCTGTCTGCCTACGGTTTCAATGCCGCTGCCGAGATCCTCAAGTCTTCCAGCGCTGTGAAGAATTCGGGCATCTACTACCTGCGCAACCGTGCTAACGGTCAGCTGCAGAGTGTCCGAGTGGCTCGCTAAAGTTTAGAGTATCCTAATCCAAAACACCGCAGAAGGTCTCCGGCCCGTCCGGAGGCCTTTTTTTTCTAGATTTGTTCGCCATGGCAGGAGTGAACGAGAAATCCCAGGCGCAAAAGTCGAACTACTTCCCGGCAATTGACGGGCTTCGCCTGTTGGCGAGCATCAATATCGTGATGCTCCATTTGGGCAGTTCCAGTGCGCTGGCCTATATGGCCGATTTCAAGTGGCTGATGCCGCTTATCGATGCTCCGGCCTTTGCGGCGGGTATTTTCTACGTGTTTGCCGGATTCCTCTTTGCCAGCAAGTTCAGCGATCCGGAACGGCGTATCCCCGTCATCCCGTTCATGTTTGCCCGCATTGCGAAACTTTACCGCCTCCATTTCTTTATGACGCTCCTCATGTTCGTGGTGCTCGTGTTCAAGTTCAGCGGTTATACGCACCTGCCTGCGTTTGGTGAAATCGGTGACTGCGCTTCGAAGGGCCTTGCCGCCATGGCTCATCCGTGGCGTAGCCTGTTCTTGCACTTGTCGCTTTTGTGGTCTATCGTGCCCGATTTGGGAATGAAGCTGAACGAACCCTCCTGGTCACTCACGAGCTTTTTCCTGTGCTATGCGATTACACCGTGGTTCAGCCGCTGGCTGTTCCGCCAGAACAACCGTACGCTCTGGATCCTGTTCGGGACGGTGTTTATCCCGGGTATTGTCTGGGCGGTGCTGTTTGGCGTAACGGGCGACCTCTGGTTCGACGGCTATGCGGCCAAGTACCGCTTCTTCCACATGTTCGCGCCGGTGCGCGTGTTCGAATACCTCTTTGGCATGGTCATTTTCCGCTTGTACAAGGAAGGCTTCTTTGACTTCCTCAAGCGCGATTACGTGAGCGGTATTGCGCAGGCTCTGCTCTTGGCGGCCCTTTACGGGAGTTTGTTCTTGATGAGCCCGTCCAACAATCCTGGACTGAATTACTTTATCCACCATAGCTTCCCGATTCTCGTGTACGGTTTGTTCGTACTGTCGCTGCTTTCGGGCAAAGGCTTCATGGCGCGGTTCTTCTGCATCGGTATCGTGCGCAAGGTGGGCCGCGCGAGTTTTTATCCGTACCTCATTCACTTGCCGATTATCACTATCGCATGGGGAATTTGCAATCTGAATACCCCCAAAAATACGCTCCTTTTGATGCTGTTTATCTATACGGTGAGCACGCTTTATATGGAGTTCAAGGTGCGGATGCGCCGCCGTAAAAAGGCCAAGGCTTCCCAGACCGTCACAAAGGTGTGATATAGGGCACTTTGCCGACACCCCTTTTGAAACTTTTTGTTTACGAACTGGCGTTTTTAGGCCGTGTGCAACGGAATTATTACATGGCATGGGGTGCAATATTTTTTGTGTTCAATTATATTTAAGGTGGGTGGGAAACAACAAACGAAGGAAAAAAAGATGAAATCTTTACTGAAGATTACGACATGTGCGGTCGCCTTGGCTGCGACTGCGGTTATGGCGGGCTCGTTCCCGTTCCCGCAAAACATGAAGAGCCCCCACGGCTATACGGTTCCGTTCGCGGATACCCAGGTCATCAAGGACCATTACAAGCTGTGGAAGAAGGCTTGGTATGATGCATCCCAGGGCTGGGTGCTCGCTCCGGAAGGAACCTGCTCTACCGTTTCCGAAGCTATTGCTTACGGCATGTTGATTTCCGTGTACATGGATGACCAGGATGTGTTCGACAAGCTTTATGGAACTTGGAAGTCCAATGGCGGCAACGGCGCTGGTATGAACTGGCGTGTGGGTTGCCAGGGCGGTTCTGGTTCTGCCTCTGACGCTGACTTCGATGCTGCTCTCGCTCTCGTGATGGCTTCCAAACAGTGGGGTGGCTCCTACCTCACCGACGCCAAGACGATTATCTCTTGGATTGCTACTAACGATATCAATGGCAATAAGATTAAGCCGGGTAACCAGTGGAACGACGCTTTCAACCCGAGCTATGCGACAACGGCTAACTTCCAGCTTTTCCAGGATGTTGCCGGCGGTTCTTGGTCCAGCGTGATTTCCCAGGCTTACACCGACCTGAATGCCTGTGCAGACAACAATACGGGTCTCGTCCCTGACTGGTGTGACTGGAACAGCCACAAGCCGACCGCGACGAGTGCTGCCGTTGCCCAGGACGAACAGCCGGGCTTCTATGATGACGCCGCCCGTACTCCGTGGCGTATGGCTTGGGCTTACTACTGGTATGGCGATACCAAGGCTCAGGCTTTCAACAAGAAAGTTACCAATTGGATGATTCCGATGGCCCGTACGGCGAGCGGAATTAACTCCGGTTACTTGATCGATGGTACTGCCGTGACGAGCGTGAAGCGCAATTTCGTGTCTTCTACCTTCTCTGGCGGTATGGGTCTCGCCGCTTCGTCTGTCGATAGTGACGATGCCAAGGCCTTCATGGAAACGGTTTACAAGGCTCTTGCCAACATGAAGAGCTGCGAAACGGCTAACGGCTGCGGTGAAGGCAGCGTCAAGGGTGAAAAGTACTACCCGGCAACGCTCAACCTCCTCTACTTGCTCCTCATGACCGGTAACATGCCCAACTTCTACAACATGTCGGGCTTTGAAAAGTTTACTCCGGACCAGAGCCTCGCTAGCTCCGTTTCTATGCCTGATGGCGTCCAGCAGGCCAAGAAGGATTCTACCGTTGGTGTTTCCGGTTTCTGGAACTGGGGTGTGTACCACGACAAGCTCGGAATCGGTACCAAGATGGCTCCGGATTCCGGTTCTTCTCCGCTGTTCCTCTTCAACGGTGCTATCACTGCCGAAGCCCGTATGGAAATCGGTCCGGAACCCGAATGGTCTAAGGAAGCTGAACAGGCCGGTACCCTCAAGTATCCGTCTGCCGGTGTCGCCATGTCCTTCAAGTCGAACGACAAGGAAGGCGTTGATTTCTCCGCTCTTGGCATCAAGTATGTCGAAGTGGAATCCAAGGTTCAGGGCCCCATCCGTATGGCTATCCTCAATGGTGCGACCACGAGGGAAGGTGGCGAACCGGGTATTTACGTCCCGAACTCCACCGGTTACGAAAAGGTCCTCTACGATCTTACCTCTGATGGCAAGTTTGGCTTTGTCGGCCTGAACGATGATGACAACCCGTTCGACGTTTTGAGCTGGGCTTTAGATGATGCTCCCAAGAGCAAGGATATCCTTAAGAGCGTCCGTGGCCTCAAGTGGGAAGTCAAGGATGCGAAGGGCGGCTTCGGCTCCATTTCCATCAAGTCCATCAGGTTCCTCGATGCAAGCAAGAATCTGGTCGATCCGGAAAAGATTACCGGTATCAAGATTCCGGAATATGTCCCGACCTCTTCTGCCACCGTCGTCGGCTCCTCTGCTTCCATCAACGGTTCTTCCAGCTCGACGTACTCCATTGCGATGGTCGACGCTCTCAGCACCATCAAGGTGGCAACGAACGGCCTCTCGGTCCAGATCCTCAATGCTAAGCTCGGTTCCAACTACGCCGTGCTGAGCGTCCAGGGCAAGGTGATTGCCTCTGGTAAGATTACGAGTGCCTCTCAGGGCATCACCCTCCCGAACAAGGGTATGTTCCTCGTGAAGGTCGGCAGCGACATCCGTTCTGTCAATGTAAAGTAAATCCTTCGTTTTTCTTCAAAAAACCGGGGCTTTCGAGCTCCGGTTTTTTGTATATTCAGGGCCATGGATATAGGATCGCTTCATTTCCAGAATCCGGAAGCTTTTTGGCTGTTTGTCCTGGTTCCCGTTTTGATTGCGCTGTATGTGTACCGCCAGCAGCGCCGTAAGAGTACTATCAAGTTCCCCGCCCTTTCCATCGCGAAGAAGGCTTTCCCGAGCCGTAGGGTGCGTTTTAGGCATGTTGTGCCGGCGCTCCGCCTTGCGGCCCTATGCTGCTTTATCGTCGCGCTGGCGCGCCCGCAGAACGCCATGGAGGTGGAATACACCAATACCGATGGCGTCGACATCATGCTTGCGCTGGACGTGTCCGGTTCCATGGGGACGCTCGATATGTTGACCCGCGCCGAACAGGCGAAACTCGGGGTGATGAACGCCGAACGCATCTTGAAGTCGGGGGATTACTGGAAGTATAGCCGTATGGGGTACGCCCAGGTGGTCATTGCCGAGTTTATCCAGAAGCGCCATAGCGACCGCATCGGGCTTTCCGCTTTCGGTAGCCGCGCCGTGACGCAATGCCCGCTGACGCTCGATTACGGGAGCCTTCTCGAGATCCTCGGGGCGACCGACGAACTCGCCCGCGATTCCATTATCGCAAGCCGTACCGCGATTGGTGACGGCCTCATGAACGCGCTGGCGCGCCTGGAAAAGTCCGACGCGAAATCCCGCGTAGTCGTGCTCCTGACCGATGGCCGGGACAACGCAAGCGTCATTTCGCCCGTCCGTGCCGCCGATGTCGCCCAGTCGCTCGGCATCAAGGTCTATACGGTGGGCGTAGGCAAGAAAAACGGCAAGATTCTCGCTTTCCAGCAGAATCCTTGGACCGGGGAAATCTCTTGGGGTGAACGCGATATTACGCCGGAAGAGGGCATCGACGAGACGACGCTTGCCGCCATCGCCCAAAAGACGGGAGGCAAGTTCTACCGCGCCGAAAACAAGGAACAGCTGGAAGAAATCTATGCCGAAATCGACGAACTCGAAAAGTCCGAAATCGAGACGATTGCCTACGCGCGCTATGCGGAAAAGTTCTACCCCTGGCTGTTGGCCGGTGCCTTGCTCATCTTGCTTGAACTTTTGCTTGCGAACACCCGGTTCGT
>CACXKY010000071.1 GCA_902768325.1 Fibrobacter succinogenes | reverse complement strand
AGCGCGAGCAGCACCACGTTCAAGAAGAACATCGCGCGGCGCACAATCAGGAAAAACACGGCCTGCCAATGCAACACGTGGTCCGTCGGGTCCACCAGTTCCTTGAACGCCAGGAATATGTTGATGCATCCAGTAAGGACCATCATCAAAGCGCCCGGGAAAAAGCCTTCGCCCCAGACCATCGCGGTCACGACAATGCCCGCGATAATCGCCATGAAGCCGATGATGATTTCCATTCGCAGGACCGCATTCTTGAAACGGCGGAACTTCTTCCGCATGAGTTTCTGGCGTTCTTCGTCCGTTTCCTTCATACGCTAACTCCTGCTACAATGAATACGTCGTCGTGATGGAAAAATGCGGTTCGTGCTTGCGAGCCCCGTTCATCGGGAAACTCACGTCGATCTTGTTCACGAGACGGCTGATAGACTTGGTCTGCACAAAGCGCGCGCCCAGGCCCAGCACATAAATCAAGTCTTCGCGGTTGATGTCCATCAGTTCCCACGCGGTCTCGCCTACGCTCGCAAAGCCGACAAACACAGGCACGAGCGTCAGGATTTCGAAATCCGGGAACCAGCGCTGTTCGATATTGCCGTACACGCGCGCCTGGCCCGTATAGAATCCGGTCGGGAATCCGGCAAAGCCTTCCGAGCCGCCCAGCGAAAGCTGGTAGCCGTACCGCGCGTCGTCAAAGACGTCGACCTGGCCCTTGACCGCCGTAGAAAGCTTGTTGCTCGGGTGGAAAATGTACTCGCCGAAGACCTTCCCGAAGAAGTCCCTGCGCTCGCCGTGATCCAAGTAGAAGTACGTCTGAGTCGATAGGTTCAGGTGGTGATGGCGGCGCCCCATGTAGAGGTTCGTCCAGAGGTCCAGACGGATATCGTTGTCGGCGGCCCCGAGTTGCTCGTAGTTCTTGGAAATCTGCGCCTTGAGTTTCCAGCCCTTGTCCACGTCCTCGGTCCACTTGGCGTTATGGTAGTTCCTGATTTTTTCGTAACGGAGGTTCGAGTACTCGACATAGGCGCCCACGCGGGAATCCTTACGTTCCGGAAGCCACTCGTTCCAGGCGGAAGCGGAATCGATGGCGTACGCGTCTTCGCCGTCGGTAAACAAATAGCGGGACAGCTTGCCTTCCCGTGCCGTAATCCTCCGGTAGTCGTACGTTCCCGCCACGTAAATCTTGCGTTGCGTCCCGCCAAAAGAACGCCCGAGATGGAAAGAAAGCGAGTCGTCGATAAAGTCTTCGACCTTCATGAGTTCGACAGTCTTGTCGCCGTTATACTCCTGTAAGACCAACGAATCGAGCGGCTTTTCGGTAGAGTAGGTCATCGTTCCCGGAGGCATGTCGCCGCTCCCGTAGAAATAGGCGTAACGCTGGTTCTTGAGGCCGGCAATCGTATACGCCCACTGGTTCACGCTCCTGCTCAAGAAGGGACGGTACATCTTCCAGCTCGCGAGGTAGCCATCGGTGTTGTAGCTGTACAAAAAGTCGAGGTGGTTGTAGCGCAGCAAGAAATGCGGGGCGCCGTATTCCACCTGCCACATATCACGGAATTCATCGTGGCCGAAGTAGAATCCGAGTTTCTGGCCAAGCCCGAGGAAATTGCTCTCCTGAACGCCGATACCCCAGATGAGGTTGTCGTAGCTCCACTCGCTCCCCGAAAAACCGAAGCTCACCGGAACCGTCAAGGTCCAGTTGTCGCTCGTGCGCACGGTCGCGACATTCATGCCGCTGTCCTGCTCCACGATAATGCTCGCATCACTCAAAAAAGCCTGGTCACGCAAGAAGCGTTCCGCCTCGAGCATCAACTCCAAGTTGACGTAATCCCCCTCGTTGAACAGGAGCAGTTGCCGGACCGTCACTTCCTGCGTCTCGATATGGACCCAGTTCAAAAAATCGTAGGCAAGCTTGTCGTAGCGGGTATGCACCCTCGAATCGTCGAAGACATCGCCAATCTCGTAACGGATCTTGTCGACGCGGAACACGGCGGAAGAATCTACGGCAACATTGGCCGAAGAATCCGCAGAAGAATCCGGCACCGTTTCGGCGGCCGCCCATACAGACGCAAATAAAGACAGAAAAACAAGAAATCTATTCACTCTTAAACCCTAAAAAACAAAGTAAATATACAAAAAAGCCCTTTATTCACTCCTTGCACAAGGCGCCCACGTTTTCTAATTTTGCGTTCGGGTAGCGGATGGCCGCCGGCAGCAATGCTGGAGGAAAGTCCGGGCACCACAGGGCAGGATGCTGGATAACGTCCAGGCGCGGTAACGCGACAGACAGTGCAACAGAAAGCAAACCGCCAGGTTCGGGCGCAAGTCCGGGCAAGGTAAGGGTGAAATGGCGAGGTAAGAGCTCACCGCATTCCTGGTGACAGGGATGGCACGGTAAACCTCATCCGGTGCAAGACCAAGCAGGAATCCGTCCGCAAGGACCGGCTGCGGCCCGCGGCTGTTGGATATCCGGGTAGGTCGCTTGAGGCGGTCGGTAACGATTCGTCCAGAGAGATGGTCATCGCCCCGCAAGGGGTACAGAACCCGGCTTATAACTACCCTAAAATGAAGGCTTCCTCTAACAGAGGAAGCCTTCTCCATAAGACCGCACGGACTAAAATCCGAATAACAAGCTCTGGGCTGGTCCGTGCTCTCGCAACCACGCCTAGTCAATACTAGGCGTTTGTTGCTCACATAAGACCGCTAAAACGCAATTACACCTTCTGGAAGGCGCCGGTCTTCGTGGAGTCCTTGCCCGGCGGGAGGATCATCATGACCTTCTCCATGCGGGTGCCGTCCATCTTGAGCACGCGGAAGGTGTACCCCTGGATCTTGACTTCGGCGCCCGGAGACGGAATCACGCCGAGGGTCGCCTGGATGAGTCCGGAAAGCGTTTCCACATGCGAACCTTCCGGCGGAGTGAGTTCCACTTCGAGTTCATCTTCCAAATCGGAAAGCGTCATATGCGGGTCGAGAATGTAGCGGCCATCCTTCAACTTCTGGACATCATCTTCTTCGTCATCGTCGTCTTCATCCTTGATTTCGCCGACGATTTCTTCCAGGATGTCTTCAAGCGTCACAAGTCCGGCCGTTCCGCCGTACTCATCCACCACGATGGCGAGCTGGTTACCCGTCTTGCGGAGTTCCGTCAGCAAATCGTCAATCTTCTTATGGTAGGGCACGAATACCGGCGGCATCACGATCTTCATGATGTCGAACGGTTCGCTACCATGCTCGGTATACCATTCCAAAAAGTCGCGGTTCGAAAGGATACCCACGATGTTGTCCATGGTATCCTTGTACACGGGCAGGCGCGAATGGCGTTCGCTGTTCAGCACCTTCACCAAATCTTCCAGCGCCGTATCCACATCGATAGCGCACATGTCCACTCGCGGGGTCATGATTTCGCGCACCGGAGTCTCCACGAAATCGAAGATATTCAGGATCATCTGCTGTTCTTCTTTTTCGAGACCTTCTTCTTCGCCGTCTTCCGTATCGGAAAGGTCCGCCTGCACGGCGTCACGCATTTCTTCGGAAAGGAAGCTCAGCTTGGAATCGTAGCCAAAGAGGCTCAACACGCCGACAAAGATTACGTGACAAACCTTCGCCACCGGGATAAAGGGCAGGCGCGCCACGCGGAACAGCGGAACGAGGATTACAGACAAAGTATCCGGCTTGAGATTTGCAATCAGATACGGGAAAAATACGCTCACGACATAGATGACAACGCAGGCGACCACGACGTACGCCACCAGGGATACGTTCGGGTAATCGTGCACAAAGGCCCACGGAGCCCTCTCGAAAAGGAAAAATCCGAGAACGCCGGCACCGACGTTTCCGAAAATCCTTCCGATAGAAATGCATTCGTTGAAGCCACGCCACTTGACGATGTCAGCGATCTTTTCTTCGCGGTCGTCACGGTCCTTGGAATCGCGCTTGGCATAAATCAAGCTGAACGCGCACTTGGTCGCCGAAAAAAGCGCGGAGACAAACAGGAACAGACAAAGGAAAACGATTGCCCAAATTTCAGGATTTTCCATCAGTCTTTCTCCTTGTAGGGGTCAAGACCGAGGAACTCGCATTCACGGGCGCGCATCACCTTGCGGTCAGCCGCCTTGATGTGGTCGTACCCGGACAGGTGCAAGAGCCCGTGGACGATTACGCGCTTGAGTTCGGCATAAAAAGTGTTGCCGTATTCGGGAGCCTGGCGCTTTACCTGGTCGCGGGCAATGTAGATTTCGCCAAGCATACTTTCGGCGCCGGGAATCTCGTCGTGCCATTCGAACGAAAGCACGTCGGTCACCTTGTCCAAACCGCGGTAATCGCGATTCATTTCGCGCACGAATTCATCGGAACAGAGCACGATGTTTACGTTATTCTCGGTTCCCTCTTCGCGGAGGAGCTTCCGCGCCATGGTTTCAAATTTTTCCTTCCACGGGAAGGACTCGATATTCCCTTCGCAAAGGAAATCAATCTTGTACTTTTTCTTTTTACTCGCAGGGTCTGCCATTTAGATATTATACCACTTCTTTAAATTTTCAATAATGGCCTCGGCCTGGGCCTTGCCACTGATATTGAATTTACTACGTGCCTTAAACGCACCGCCAGCCTTCTGGTAACGGCGCAGGTAAACCTTGGGTTCACCGAACTCGCCGGTCTTCGCGTTCTTTTCCTGGCAAAGGAACATCATTGTCTGCCAGGCACCCTTGGTCAGGATAGCCTTGTCCAATTCCTTGACGACCTGTTCTCCTGTTTCCATGTCGTTCAATTCTACGGTCGGTTCTTCTATTTCCATAGCCATTTTAGGTCCTCCGTGGATAAAAGCTCATTTTATAGCTAAAAGATACAATTTTCTTTTGACTGCGATAAATAAAACATATATTTATAAAGGTTTACATCTTGAACGCGAGGGAATATGCCGTTTTCTCACTATTTCAAATTCATCGCCATCCTCCTTATAGGGCTCGTATCCTATCCAATGGCGGCAGCAGGCAAGATTCGCTTTGCCATCGGCGATGAACGTAAGATTATCGATACAAAAGGCAAAGAAACCGATGCCAAGACCGGCGGCAAGATCCGCGAAAAAGATAAAGTAAGGACCGGTATCGAATCCCAGGTAATCGTCGCCCTCCCCGACGGAAGCATTATCTCTGTCGAAGAAAATTCCCTTGTCGAATTCACGAACCTCAATTCCAGCAACGGCGTCCAGTCGGCCGTAACCGACATCAAGCAGGGCAAGGTCCGCTTCGACGCCCAAAGGCAGAAGGGCAAAAGCAAGTTCAGCTTCAAGACCGGGACAGCCACGGCCGCCATCCGTGGTACGGACGGCATCGTGGGCCTCACGCCGAAGGGATTCTCCGTATTCGGCCTCAATTCCGGCTCCATGGACATTTCCGACGAGTGCGGAGCCAAGGGGTCCATTGCCGCCGGTGAACTGATGTTCTCTCTCGGCAAAAAGTGTGGACTCCAGAAGGTCCGCGTCACAAACGCCGGCGATGAAAACATCATCAACAAGGTCATGCAGACCATCGACGATGCCAATGGCGAAATCGACAGCGCGGCCGTGGCCAAGATGACGGAAGCCCTGAACAAGCTGATCGAGACCATCAAGAAGCAAAAAATCACGGAAGCCGGTTGTAACGTGACGCCCCTAAGCGACATCACCCCGACCCACAGCGTGAACCTCAAGATGACCTGCAACCACTCCCAGAAGCAGATCCTGGTCAACGGCATCCTGGCAGGCGAAAACGTGTCTACCGTCGAGAAGACCGTGGACTGGGAACCCACCTTTATCGGGGAAAAGCGGTTCGAGTTCACCTGTATCCGGACCATCGACGTCGCCGCGGAAGCCGCCAAGAAAAAGATTCCATCAAAGATCATCCCGCAAGGAATGAAATCCATTACGCTGCAGTACCCCTGCGGCGAGGCAAAGACGCACTACTACAATGCGACCATCGATTCTGCCAACAGGGCGAACATCGATAAGGCCGAACAGGATTCCATCGCGGCCGCGGCCAATCCCATCCAGGTCAACGCCAACACCGACGACATCTGTTCCAAAGGCTCGGTCACCCTGGAAATTTCCTTTGTGGCGCCGCCGTTTGAACCGACCCAGAACACCCTCATCACCATCAAGGCCGGGACCAGGACCAACGAGTTCAACATCCCCGCATCCGAACATACCTTCTCGTACATCCTTCCCATCAAGGATGTCGCCCAGAACTGGGATGCTACAAGCATTGACATTTCCGTGACCTTCCCCGACGGGCAAACGCGGTCCGTATCGCTTCCCGTCGCTGCGAACAAAGCTTGCAAGGCCGTAAACACCATCAAGCCGGGTATAGCCATCCAGCCAGCCACCACCGGGCTAAAATGCGTCGCTTCGTACAAAGTCAGCGGCAATGACGCCGATGTCGCCCTGGTATCCATCTTCAGCGACAACGAGCTCATTATGGAAAAGACCGCCGTCGGCAACGAAGGCGGGACCTTCCAGTTGATCAAGGGCAAACACGTCTACAAGTTGGTCGTCACCGACCAGGCGAAAAATGAAAGCTCCGCCTCGATGACCATGCCTTGCTACGACGCCAACGCAGGCGCCTACGTCACCATCAACGGGAAGCGGAACCCGTCCACGGACGGCAAGCGCTACCCCAAGCCTCCTCCGAAATACGACAACGTCATACATGAGACAATTAGGGTCAAGATTAACAAGCTCAGCCAGAACGACCTTTCCCAAGTGGAAAGCATCCTGGTCACGCAAGACGGAAAGACGGGCTACTTGCTGAACCTGTCCAACTCCAACAATTCCATCGACGAGGATGAATTCACCCTCCCCGTCGACATCGAATACGGAATCAAGACCACGTTCCGCGTCAAGGTCAAGCTGTATAACGGCAGGATTCTCGAGAACAGCATCACCTACAACGACAATGCATTCAAAAGAGAGGCTCCCTAATGAAGCATCCGTACAGATTCATTCTCTCTTCAGTGGTCCTCAGTTCCGCCCTGGCGTTCGCCCAGGCAACCGATGCACAGCCTGCAGCCCCGCAGGCAGAAGCTGCTCCGCAACCCCAGGCCTCTGTACCTGAAGCTCCGGCACCGCAAGCCGCAGCCCCCGAAGCTGTAGCGCCGGCACCAGAAGCAACCCCAGAAGCCGCAGCCCCTCAAGCTCCCGAAGCGACAAAGCAGGTAGCGGCGGACTCCACGGCAGCGCAACCCGAGCAGCCTGCGGTAGCGGAACCTAAAGTAGAACCTAAAGCGGAGCCAAAACAAGCGGCAGAACAAGTTCCCGCCCCAGAAACAAAGCCCGCCGAAGCTTCAACCGATTCCACGGCCGGCGCCACCGAGACCGCCGAAGCTGTCCAGAACGCAGAACAAAAGGTGGAACCGAAGGCAGAGCCTGCCGCACCGGCAGAACCCGCCCCCCAGATGCTCAGCGGGACCGAAATTGGCGGCGCCGTACACGGCCTGCTATCCGCAGAAAACTCTCCGTACCTCGTCACCAGCGATATTACCGTCGACGAACAGAACGCCTTGTTCATCCAGGCCGGTGTAACGCTCCTGTTCAAGCCCGGAACCGGGCTCTATGTCCGAAACGGCGGCCTCACCGTTGCCGGAAACAACGCCGCGCCCGTCACGTTCCGCTCCGCCATGGAACCGTCTAAACCCGGTAGCTGGAAAGGCATATTCCTAACCGGCCAGAACGAGTTCAACTTCTTCAAGGTGAACCTCTCTGACGCCGAAGTCGGCATCGCCATCGAAAAGGGTTCATTGAGCCTGCAGGCATCGCAGATCGCAAACACCTCTTCCCGAGGCGTCTATGTTCGCGACGCAAAGGCATCCATAACGGCCACTGAATTTTCCGGCAACAAGGGCGTCGCCCTGCACTCCGGGAATTACGCTTCCGTTACCGCCGACCAGGTCAACTTCCATGACAACAACTTCGCCCTGTTGAATTCCGAACTTGCGAACACCGTCGTCCACGGCAGCGATTTCAAGGGGAACGAATACGGCGTTGTCGGCAAGGAAAACAACCAGTTCTCCTTCCATGAAACACAGGTCACAGGCAACAAGACGGGTGCCGCCGGCATCGACATCTTGGACAACTCCGTCATCCGGAGTGTCTATGCCAACGACAACGATTTCGGATCGGCCTCCATCGCCTTACTTTCAACACTCCCGTCCAACCCCGAAATTCCGGGCGTTGAACGCCGCCCATTCAATCCCAACGACAAGATTGGCGTTCTCAACCGTGAAGTCCAGGAGAGCAGCGTCCCCAAGGATTCCACCAGCAAGACCTGGACCATCATGGGCAACGTGATGCTCGGCGGAAACTACCATTATGTAAGGACCCGCACGAATCGCAGCGGCGATCAGGTGATTGGCACCGACACCATTGCAGACGGAGCGCGTTTCAAGAACGTGTTCCAGGTTCCCGGCCTGGGCGGTGAGCTTGCGGCCTACCTCTACATGCAATCTTCCGACGGCAAGACCATCGAATTCAACACCGACATTACAAGCGATTCGTGGAACCACTTCTCCCCGAACCCGGTTACCCTCACCTACAAGGACAACCTGAACCAGGTAATCCTCGGTGACCACGAAAAGTCGGAAGGCGAAATCTACATGTCCGGCATGCCCCTCTTCGGCATTGACTACACGTTGGCACTCTTCAAGAACAATGCGGACAATCCGCTTTTCGAAATCAACACCTTCTTTGGCGAAGCAAAACGCAGCATGGTTCCCGGCGACCGCCATCCCTACATCTACAAGGATTATATCGAAGACGGTACCGCTCAGGCCCAGAGGCTTGCTTACGGGGCCTCCTTCAAGTGGGCTCCGGTACGCCGGTTTGACGCCAAGATTGGCGCCATCTACGCCAACGACGAACTCAAGGACCCGCTATTCCGCGACGGCGCTTCCGACAAGTACACCACCGCCGACCCGATGATTAACGCGTTTACCATGTATGCGGATGGAAACTGGCTGTTCTTCCCCGGAGACATCGAGCTCAACGGACAGATTGCCGTGGGACGTGCCGATACGACCGATGTTATCCGCGAACGCGCCATCAACAAGGTGTTCTCCGAAGCAGGGCTCAACGTTTCTTCGTTATCCAAGCTCCGCAGCCTCATGCAAAATACCGACAGGATCAATTCCCTAAGCCATGCAGACCTCATCGAGATATTCGGCGAAGGCCCGGCCCTCAGGGATTCGGAAATGAAGGATTCCCTCCGCACCCTCATCCGTTCCGCCAAGGATATCCAGAAGGACACCGAGAAAGACCGCGATGACGGACGCGTCCTGGGAGAAAACTGGGGCAGCCAGAACTTCGCCTTGAGTGCATCGCTCAACTGGAGCATCCACAATACGCGCATTTTTGGCCGCATCAAGTATGTCGGCGAAGACTTCTACAGCGCCGGTTCCGACGACCAGCTTAGCGACTACCGCGAATTCTCCGCCCGTTTGGAACAAGACGTATTCAAGTTCTGGACATTCGCCGTCAAGTACGAACTCGACATCGAAAACGCAGCGAACGGGAGCAAGACCAACCTGTTTGGCCTTGGAGAAGGAACCCGCTGGGGACTCTTTACCGATGCAGGCAGCAGCTGGCTCGACGAGCACGAGCTCGATTACGACCGTACCAAATACATCCAGAAAATAGGTACCGAGCACCAGTTCGACCTTTCAAAGAATGTTTCCCTCACGGCAGGTTACAACCTCCAGTACCAGAAGCAGTACCGCCCCTACCGCCTGCATGGAGACTTCAAGCTTGAAGACGGCATCTATAACGACGAATGGTTCAATACCCGTAGCGGTCACGCCACCAGCATCGTCGTTTACGACGGGGAAACAACCCTGGTCGATTCCGCCAGGTGGGAAGAATACAATTCGCTTTACGGCGAAGCGTACCTGGCCAGCCGTTTCCAGGAAAAGATTTTCAAGCACACCTTCAACGCCGGCGTGAGCGTCAAGGCGTTCCACACGACCTTCAAACTGGACGGCCGTTGGACCATCCGCGCCGAGGGTTCGGAATTCCTGAGGGACAGCCTGATCGAAGACTATGACCTGCACGATACCACTTGGGCCAAACTCGGCTACTACTTCGGCGGTTCCAACTACTTCGAACACAGTTACCCGCTATCGGCGACGACGTCCATTCGCGATATCCAGAACCGTTTCTCCGTCACCCCGCGCTTCAAGAGCTACAAGCGCGATGACATGGAAGAAACCGAAATCACCATCAGCGATGAATTCGAAATCCCGTTCAAGAGCCGTCTGTTCATCCTCGGCTTGAACGGTGAATTCCGTTACATGACGACTTCCTGGGAAGAATACGCCGAAAGCCTTGACGAAACCGAAACCGATCTGTTGGGAAACATCAGCCTGCGCGTCAACCACACCAGCCATTTCTACAGCGTGTGGAATTTCGGTGCCGCTAGGTATGCACGTCCCGACGACCTCTCTAGCGAATACCGCGATATCTTCGGCGGCATTCAGCTCAATTACGTTTTCTAGCGGTTACCGATGTTCTGTTACCGCTATAGAGAATTAAGCGTCGCATTGCAAAACAAGGGAAAAGTTCGCGAGGCCCTCGCCCGCGAACTTCGTCTGCACGCCGAAAGCATTTTCAACCTGGAAGTAGAACGTTTTTCGCTGGATTGCCGACGGAAGGGCGACCCGAAATGGAACTACAACGTCATTTTCGACGTAGAGAAGCCGTTACGCGTTTCGGGAAACGCGGCGCGGGGGCTCGTAGAGGCCTCGCGGGAGCGCGAAGCGCTTGACGGCGACCCGCATGCAGCCAGTGTACCGATGGCAAGCCACGTCGACATCGTCGGCGCCGGCCCCGCAGGGCTGTGGGCAGCCCTCCACCTGCTGCGTCGCGGATTCACCGTCGATCTTTACGAGCAGGGCAAGAGCGTCGAAGAACGTTTCCGCGACATCCGCAGGTTCTTCGCCGACCGCAAATTCAACGCCCATTCCAACGTCCTGTTCGGCGAAGGCGGCGCCGGCGCCTTCAGTGACGGCAAGCTCAACACCCGTAGCCGGAACCTCTTTAGCGAAACCGTCCTGCGCGACATGGTCGAATTCGGCGTAGACGAAAGCGTCGTGACCTTCGCCAAGCCTCACATCGGCACCGACAGGCTCGTGCTGATGCTCCGGAAAATCCGCGCGGAGATTGCACGCCTCGGCGGTAAAATCCATTTCTATACCGCACTCGAAGACATCGAAATCAAGGACAGCCGCATCACCGCCATCAAGGTGCGCGACGTTTCTAAAGACAATGAAGCCGGAACGGTCGGCGCTACAGAATGGAAACCCTGCGAAGCTCTGGTACTTGCCACCGGGCACTCGGCACGAGACATCTACGCGCTGTTGCATGCCCGCGGAGTCGCGCTTGAAAGCAAGGCCTTCGCGATGGGAGTCCGTGTAGAACACCCGCAAACGCTCATCAACATGCGCCAGCTCGGCAGGGGCGTCGACACCCGCCTTACGGGTTCCGCGGAATACTTCCTCGCCACCCCCACGCTGAACAAATCAAGCAGCGCCTACAGTTTTTGCATGTGCCCCGGCGGAGTGCTGGTACCATGCGCTTCGGAACCGGGAACGCTTGCCACCAACGGCATGAGCTACAGCAAGCGTAACGGATGGGCCGCCAACGGCGCCATCGTCGTCCCCGTAGAAGCTAGCGACACGCTCTTCGGCGGGCTCGAATTCCAGCGCAAGATTGAACGCGACGCCTTTGAAGTCGGCGGTAAAGGTTATGCCGCCCCTGCACAGACCATCAAGGCTTTCCTCGCCCACCACGCCGACAAAGGCCTGCCCAAGTCCACATACCCGTGCGGACTTGTCCCTAGCAACCTTTGGGATTGGCTTGACCCGAAAATCTGCAAGTCACTCGCAGAAGGCTTCCAGAATTTTGACCGGAAGATTCCAGGATTCGTCGAAGAAGGTTTGATTGTCGCACCCGAAACGCGCACGAGTTCCCCCGTACGCATCACGCGCAACAACGATACGCTCGAAAGCGTCAATACGCAAGG
>CACXKY010000070.1 GCA_902768325.1 Fibrobacter succinogenes | reverse complement strand
TAGCTCATGGACTGGAACGTATAGAACGAGATGCCCACCGGCAACAGCACCGTCATCACCGAGAACGGCTCGCAGCCGAGCTTCGTCACCACATCGTTGATGACGCCCATGCCGAACATGTAGTACTTGAAGAACCCGAGCGCACCGAGGTTCACGACAATCGCCGCAAGGAGCGCCAAATTACGCTGCCGCTTGCTCGCGCCAGGCGCAGAGATGAACCTCCCGCTCACGTACACCACGAGCGTCGAGCCGAACATCAGGAACACAAGCCACGGTTCGAGCCAGCCGTAAAAGATGTAGCTGAAAATCGTGATGAAGAAGTTTAGGCCGGAATGTTTGACCCCGGCACGGAACAACACAAAGTAGCCCACCAGGAACGTCGGCAGAAAGTAGAACAAGAAAATCTGGGAAGAAAAAACCATAAGTAGTTGTTAGTCACTAGTCATTAGTTGTTGGTTAAAGTTAGGCGGCATAGCCGCGATTATAAGAACCAATGACCATTGACCAATGACTATTGACCCCTATTTATTCATTCACCTCTATGGCCAGATAGCGCGGGGCTTCGTCGTCAAAGTATTCGTCTTCGACGGCACCGTCCCAGTTGCCCTCGAGCGGCACAATCTTGAGCGTATGCTTGGCTTTCGCCTTGAACTCGCCCACGTTGCCCTTGCTCTTGTCGGCCATCTTGTCCTTGACCTTGCCACGGGCGATGAGCGGGTTGTAGACACCCACGAGGATTTCCTTGGCATCGAGCTTGCCAGAGACGACCTTCTGTACCTTGTACTTGAACACGTACACGTAGCTGTACAGGTCGTTACTCGGCATCTTGCCCGGGATTTCGGTCAGGCGGGCTTCGACAGTGATGGGATCAGCCGCGAGCGTGAAAGCTGCAGCAGCGAGAATAGCGATAAAGAATTTCTTGAACATGGAATGAAATATACAAAAAGCGCGATTTGTGCAGTCCGCAACAACAAACAAAGAACCCCGCTCTTTCGAACGGGGTTCTAAGCTGCTTCACTTGGACTCGAACCAAGGACAACGCGATTAACAGTCGCGGGCTCTACCAACTGAGCTATGAAGCATCGTCTGTTAGACGCCCCCAAATATAGATAAACAACACCCGTTGTCAAGGGGATTCAACCAAAAAAATGCGTTTTTTTGCTTAAATCGTCATCCTGAGGCAAAGCCGAAGGATCCAGACCTGGATTCTTCCTCCCTTCGGCCGTCAGAATGACGATGGAAGAGGTCGTCAGAATGACGAAAAAGAGCGCATCAGGGCAATTTCGGCAGCGTAGCCGGGCAGTTCATTCGGCGTTTCCAGATAAAACGGCAACGCCTTCAGCGCCGGATGGTTCACCACGCGAACTAGCGCTTCCAAGCCGATAAAGCCAGCCCCGATAACCTCGTGCCTATCCTTATGGCTTGCAAGCGGGTTCTTGCTATCGTTCAGATGGATGGCTCGCAGCCTATCGAGCCCGATGACCTTGTCGAACTGTTCCAGCACCCAGTCCAAGCGATTCACGATATCGTAACCGCCGTCGTGCACGTGGCAAGTATCGAGGCAAACGCCGACCTTGTCCGAGAGTTCCACACGGTCGATAATTGCGCGCAGTTCCTCGAAGTTCCGTCCGACTTCGCTTCCCTTCCCCGCCATGGTTTCAAGAAGCACCACCGTCTTCAAGTCCGGGCGAAGTATTGCATTCAAGTGCTCTACAATCAGTTCAATCCCGCGTTCCGTCCCCTGCTTTACGTGGCTTCCCGGATGGAAGTTGTACATCGCTCCCGGGAAATGGTCCATACGCCATAAATCATCCGCCATCACGTCGCGGGCATACTGCCGCAGGCCTTCATCCGCAGCGCAAGGGTTCAACGTATAGGGAGCATGCGCAAGAATCGGTCCAAAACCGTTTTCGCGCATCAGGTCAACAAGCGCAGCAGCATCGCGGGCATCGAACGGCTTCGCGGCACCGCCACGCGGATTGCGGGTAAAGAACTGGAAAACGTTGGCCCCGATAGAAAGGGCCGTCGTCCCCATCGCAAGGAATCCCTGCGACGAAGAAAGATGGCAACCGATTAGCATGTACGGGCCTAGAAGGAATAGCTGAGGGAAACGGTACCGAACAAGTCCTTATACTCGTCCGCCTTGTAGTCCGGACGGTAAGCGCAATAGGCCCCAATGGTCCATTCGGAAGTCAGGTTGCCCGTATGCGTAAACCGCAGCGTCCCGCTTCCAGAAACGTCCATCTCACTTTCGCTGATGCGCTTCCCTTCTTCGTCACGCTTCTGGAATTCCTGCCTGAACGACGCCGAAAGCAGCAAGTCCAGGAAGTCCTTCGACAGCGGGATCGTCATGTTGTCCGCCACGTTCCATTCGAAATCGGTCATGTCGTCTCGGTTGAAGATCTTGTAACGCGGGGTAACGGAGAACATGTTGCGGAAACCGCCGACCGTCGTCGTAAGCGATACAGGGTAACGCTGTTCAAAGTAGTCACCGCCATGGAAGTAATAGCCCAGCAACCCGTAGGTTTCGTCACTAAAGTCGAACTCATCCAGAAGTTCATCTTGTTCGAACTTCGACATGTCGCGACGCAACGTCCACACACCGCCCACCTTGAGCGTATTCTTGGGCAGGTTGAACTTGAATCCCAACTTGAACGTATTCCTGATGATGCGTTCGTTAAATTCCGTCGCAAGGTAAGGCTGGTTCCTCAAAGCGTAATACTGGGCCCAGCGCACGGAGTCTATTTTCAGGGTATCGTCGCCCCTGACGACATCTACCGTGGAACGGCCGTCATAGGCCTCGAACCAAGAATCGTCAAAGACTCCCGATTCCGAAGAATAATCACCGAACAGGCGCTGGTTCGTACTGCGCGTACGGTAATTCATGTTATAGCCCACGGACAGTTCCCAGAACTTATTCACCTTGAAGTCGTTGTTGAAATTCAGCTCATGTTCGTAAAGCGTTCGATCTTCGTCCTGTTCGTGCTTAGCAAGCCATTTTTCGTCGGCACCGGGGATGAGTCCCATCTTTTCGCCTTCGGCAAGGCCGAACACGTTATACGCTTCACCGTGGGCCGCATTTTCGACATTAATCTTGTAATTGAAGTTCAACATCCAGAAGTCAAAAATCTTGCGATCAAGGCTTCCGTAGACTTCTCTCGAGTTCTGCAAGAGATCCGGAGAACCCGCGCTATAGTAGTCGGCCCCGACATACCGCACGTAGCCAAAGATGGTCGTCCTACCCAAATTCCAGTGCAACGATCCTGTAAAGGCCAGGTTCTGACCGTCCCAGTTCTTGAGGTCCGTCGAAGATTCGTCTTCGGCGCTGTAACGGTTCTTCAACGCCTTCGCCTGCGCCAGGAGGGACTTCAACTTACGCTGCAGTTCCGACTTCGTCTTCATCGTATTGTCGCCAAAGAATTCCTCGAGTTCCTCGTAGCTCATAAAGTCCACAAGCGTCGGGTTGTTCATGAGCCGGCGGATCCTGGAAAGGTTCGAAGCATCCAGCCCTGCATCGACGAACACTTCGTTGATAGCGCGCTGCAAGGTCGCATTCGCCGTATCGGCAGCACCGATAGCCACCTGTCCGTTCAACTCGATATCACCCGGGAACAAAAGCCAGTTACCGTCGGCAAAGAACGTCTTCGACGACATGATGGGCGAAGACGTATTCACATCTTTCCGCGAACCGTCACGCAGCAGCGGATCGTCCAAGAAGTCCTTGCTGCCGACAAAGCCCAGAGTCCCGTTGAAGCGGCGGTGCATATTCCAGCGGACCTTGCCGCCCACCAAAAGCTTCTGCGGTTCCACTTCGCCATCTTCGATGTAATCCTTATAGATGTCTTCGTTGCGGTCGCCAAGCAGCTTCGGCTTTTGGACTTCACCACCGAAAGCGGACACCACAAAGAGAGGATCCCCGTTACCATTATGGAACAGGTTCAAGTCTAGAGAACCGCCGAATACGTTGACACCGGCCATGTAGATGTTTCCGCCCGAAAGGAACACATCGCCAACGGCAAAGCGCTGTAGCCTATCGGAGTAAACGGCAAGTACGTTCTGCGGGTCAAAATGATTCCACGTATTGGCAGCGAGGTTGGCTGACAATTCAAAGCTCTTGCCATCCGTCGATTCCATGAGCATGTACGCGTTAAATTCACCGAAGGGGCCCGGAATCTGGAAGTAGTTGATGTAGTCATCCATCGGGGCCACCGTATCGGTGCCCACGATATAATTCGCACCCGTCCTGTTCGTACGGGTCCATACGTGGTGGTAACCGGCAATCGCTTCGACCTTACCGCTGCGGTTCCAATGGACTTCGCCGTCATCGGCCACCTTCTTGGCCGGTGCCGCACGGAATATTTCTGCTACAGGGTTACGCGGTTCTTCGGGCAAGGAATTGGTTACCGCGCTCACGCCCTGCTGCATGTTCTTCTGGTTGCGTTGCGCAATCTTTTTCAGATTATCGGCAGGCACGTCGTCTGCCACAAGCCCGACGCGGTTCTGTTCCACCTGGGAACGCAGCTGGTGGATGGAATTGCGTTCCATATCAACGAAGCCGTATTCGTTATGCGCAATTTTTGAATTGGACATGCTCACACGGGATTTCTGCCCGGCAAGGACACCAATATGGTTGTTGAATATTTCGCAGGAATTCAGTTCCAAATCGGCATCGTTCGATGCCCAAACGGAGGCTCCCTTATTGAGCTTGAACTTGCCCCACTGCACATTGACCGACGAAGACCTGGCGTACAGGCCTATCTGGAGGGAATTCTCGATGGTAGAATTTTTCAGTTCCAGCACGCCGTTTTCAATCGCCACGGCGATTTCGGCATTGCGGATTTCCGTATACTGCATTTCCGCGCCATGCTGGCCCGTAATGGAAATGCCGTTCCACGAAGCATAGCCGGGAGCAGGCTGCATCACGACAGGCTTCTGGGCATCCCCGTCTACCGCGAAGGAACCGCCCTGTATGTCAAGCCCTGCCCCGGAAACGAATTCCAAGACGGTACCGGCTTCAACCAGCAGCGCACGCCCTTCTGGCACGACAAGCGTTTCAGTAACGAGGTACGGAGATTCCTCAGCCTTAAGGAACCCCCAATACACACCCTTGATCTCCGTTCTGGCGAATACGGACGACACTAGAAGGAGTGCCAGTCCGGCCAGTCTCATTCCCCGATTCATTTACTGGACCTCAAAAATCTTTTTAGCCTTTGCGACGAATCCGCTCCTGTGGATAACTTCGATATCGAACTTATTCTGTCCGCCACGCGTCAGTTCCAAGGGAACCTGGTAATCCAGCGACTGAATTTGTCCGAGTGTTTCCTGTAATATAATTTTACCATTGCGCTTGATGGTTACCTTGTACAAAAATACAGGGTCATTTTCAGGGCTCTTGATCTTGAACTGCAGCGTCCTCACGATATTATCGGGGTAATCCTTCGGCGGAATAGGCACATTCAGCTGTTCCTTGGGCTTGCCGAAGACTTCGATATTGAAGCGCTTTACAGGGTAGCAGCCCAGCTTCTTTTCGAGCGAAGCCTCATTCCCTGCCTGGTCCTTGACCGAAATGCCGTAGGAATGCACGCCACTGTTCAGCTTGAACTGTTTGAGGACGTTCTTGGTAATGGCTTCTTCGGTGACCGAAGAACCGTCCACGAGCAGCGCGAGGATACCCGCATCGTCCTGCATATTCTCGACAGAAGCCTGCATCTTGCAAGCAATGGAATCATACGCGATGAACTTGATTAGCGGAGCCTGCTGGTTTACCGCACTGCAGGTCTTGTTCACGTTCATTTCAATCGTCTTGGAATCCGAAACCCCTGCCGACTTGAACAGGACCGTCGCAGAAGTTTCGTTCCACAAGCGGTTGGCATCGTTCACAGGAATCTTCACCGTAAACGGATGGCTCTTGCCGTCCGTCATGCGGGCCAAGTTGTCAGAGGTATAGGAATCGCCCAACTTCACCACGAGGCTCGCCTTGGAGTCGTTCGCCGTATACGTTCCTTCGATGGTAAAGCCGTCATTGCAGACGCCCACCGGGGAAGCCGTCTTCACCGTAAAATTATTCTGGGCAGCGAGCTTCTGGTATTCCGCATCGGCATTCTTCACAGCCTGCACCATCTTGTTCACGTCGCCCTTGGTTTCTTGCAAGACCTTCTTCACCTTGGTGGCAAAGCCCGACTTACCCGAAGAAGCAAGCTTCAAGGTAATCAGGGAATCCGTACCGAACATGGTCTCGCCCGCAACCACAGGCATCACCGGGCCATCATCCTTCTGCTGGATGTCGAACTTACCCGTCGCAAGGCTCGCATAGAAGGCACCGTCCTCGCCACCGACAAAGCCGCTCGTTCCGCGAATCGATGCCGTCGCCGTACCGGTCTTGAACTGGAACGTCGATTCCTTGATTTGCTTCTTCACATCGAAGTCCACGAAGCCCTTCCTGATGTTCAGCTTCGTGCGGAAGGCACCCTTGCCATCGCTTTCGAAAAGGTTGGACATTTCGACTTCAGCATTCTCTCCGATGCTGACAGTCGAGCCGTCCGTAAACTGGATTCCGAGGATTGCTTCCATGCCCGTACGGATAAAGTCGGACTGGTAAATCTTGGACCCAACCTTCAGGGAATCCCAAACATCTTTATTGACCTTCAGGCGGGCAACACTGCCCACCTTCTGGCGCACCTTGCCGACATCGGAACCGGCCAAGGCAAGCCCCGGAACAATCAGGAGCAACGGTAACATGCGAACGAGAATTTTCTGATATGCCATGTTTCCTCTCTATACGAATACCTTTCCATAAAATATTCCTTTTTACGGCAAAAAGGAACACCTTTATTTCAAGCGTGATACAGAACAAATCAAAAGAGCCCCGAAAATCACTTTTCAGGGCACTTTTTCACATTTTTCAGCAATTACTTCTTGTAATCGGGCCGTTTATAGCCGAAGGACTTGGTCAAATCATCCGAAGTCTTGCGGACAGAGCCCATGGTGAGGTTGTTGTCCGCGCCAATCGGCGGAAGCGTACAGTTCAGGTCCGAAATGAGTTCGACTTCCGTCTTGTAGATGTAGGCGCCGGTAGCATAGAGCTTGCCGCTTTCCGTACGGACATAGCCTTCCTTGTCCGGTTTCAGTTCGAAGTACATCTTCAAGAGGCCGGCTTCGTTCACGTAATCCGGATCGTTCAGTTCCTGGGTGAACGTATAGTAGTCCACGAAGGTTCCAAGCGTCGTGAACACCCAAATCTTCACCTTCATCTTGGTGTTGTAGAGGGGCAGTCCGCTCAGGTCCTTGTTGTTCTTCTGGTAGGTCGCGCTGAAGTCGGCCGTACAGAACTTATCCACGTATTCGTCCACAGTATACTTCTTGCCGCCATCGGCGTCGAGGCCCTTCTCGGCAATCATGCCGTCCTTGCCCAGCAAGTCATCCAGCGTGGCGAGACCACCGGAATGGAAGACTCCGCCAGAAGTGTACACCGGGAGCTTCACGTCTACACCGAGCGTCGGGCCAAGATGCTTAGCCTTCTTGCCCGGGTACGGCTGTTCACCGCTGCCCTTCTTCGTCTTGAAGCTACCGCCAATCTGCGTTTCCTTTTCTTCATCCGTCGACGGGTTCGCGATTGACACAGCGAACGTCTGGTTCTTCACCGGCATATTGTCTTCGGTATAGTATTCCGAGACCTTGTCCGCCGTGATGATGGTCACAGGCTTCTCGACAGCGATATCGACATCCTTCGAGCCCTTCATGATTACAAAGACCGTATCGGAAGCGATATTACCGGCCTTGTCGATAAAGAAGCGCACAATCGGGTTTGCTCCGTTCTCGAGGCCCTGCAGGTTAAGCGTATCCTGCAGCGTGAAGTCGGCACTATCACCCGAGACGCTCACGTACCATTCCACCGCAACCATGTTGGAGTTGATGACCTGGTCTTTCACCGGGCTCTTGATCCAAACCATAGGCGGCTTGGTATCGAGCACAATCTTCACCTGTTCCACAGCGGAGTTGCCGTACTTGTTCACGTAGGAGTAGCTCACCGTATAACCGATGTCGCCATTGGAATCCTTCACGATTTTGCCCTTTTCGTCCACATCGTAGGACACATGGACAGAATTCTTCTTGGAATCCACATAATCATAGCTAACCGTGTAAGAGGCGCCATCCTTGGTTTCAATCAGGCGTCCGGTAGCCGCATTGGCCTGGAACGACATGGTCACCTGCTTGCCGTCAATCGTCTTGGTGTACGATACGGTCATTTCTTCCTTGCCGCTTTCACCCTTCAGGATATTCCCCTTCATGTCGGTATAGTAGGTCACTTCGACCTCGATGCCGTTCACGATTTCAGTATAGGAGATAGCCACCTTTTCGCCATTGATCGGCGTACGGGTCGCGCCCTTGGCAGATTCGTTCAGCGGGAGGATATCATCGGCGATAGACGCCATGGTCGAATAATACTTCGACGGAATGCTCAGGTTGTCGAGTTCGAGCTTAATCGAGAACGATTCGTGGACATCCGAAGCCGTATCCGTCACGGCAACCTTCACCACGGTCTTCTTCGAATTGATGAAGAAGGTGGTTTCATCCCTTTCGGCCTTTTCGACAATCGTATAGATATTCGCCTTGAATTCCGGATCGGCATCCTTCGTCAACGACACTTCAGGAGCGGCCGTGCTGTAGTAGACAATCAGCGTAGCGACACCCGGATGGTCCGTCGTCGGGTCGTAATACTTCCTGGTAATCTTGGTCTTGCCCGGCGTAAGCGTCGTATCGGCGCAGAATTCCTTCTGGTTAGAAGCACCCTTGATGCCTTCGCTCCAGCAGAAGTCAAGATCCGGCTTGTTCACGTACAGCGTATCGGGATACTTCCACAGGGAATCCGTATTTTCGGCCTTGGTAATCTTGACTTCGGAATACTCGACGACGTTCTTGATGCGGACCGTCACCTTGGCCGTATCGGAGAATTCGCCATCCGTTACGCGGACCGTGATGTAGTAAACAGAATCCTTTTCGTAGTCGAGGCTATCGAGCAGCTTGACCTTGCCGTCCTCGAGCACATCGAACATCTCGGGTTCGCCCACGAGCGAGAACTTCAGGGTGCTGTTCTTCGGATCCTTATCCGGATCGTCGGCGGCAAGCGGGCCCTTTTCCTTCCCGATGGGATCGTCTTCGCTAAAGGTTACCACCTGGTCCTTGATGGTCGGAGGTTCGTTCACGTCTTCAACCACCACAACGATGTCCTTCGTCTGGGAAACGCCATGGGAGTCCGAGACCTTGACGGTAATCTTGAGGACCGGGGTCTTCTCGTAATCAATCGTCGCACCCTTCTTCACGGTAATCACGCCGTCTTCGCTCACATCGAAATCAGACGTGCCGACCTGGACAAACGTAATCGTTTCGTTCGGGTTCTCGGGGTCAACCGCTTCAACCGTATCTACGATGGTACCGCCCTCGGAATTTTCCTTGACGCGCACCGTATCCGTAAGGATTGCAGGAGGTTCGTTCACGTTGCGAAGGACAATCGTGACCGTCGCCGTATCCCACAGCGCCGTCGTTTCGGTAGCCACCTTGCCGTCGTTACCGAGAACGTTCTTCACCTCTACCACCAGGGTGAACACGGTATCGCCGGTAGCCGCATACTTTTCGTAATCCATCACGGTCTTCGTTTCGATCGTACCGTCCTCGTTCACCAGGAACAGGGCCGTATCGCCGCTCACCGCAGAATAGATGCTTGCCGAGTAGTAATGGTTCAGCGTATCCGGGTCGGTCGAGACCAAATTGCCCTCGATGACAGTGCCCACCGGCAATTCTTCGTTCACCGCAAACTTCTGCGGTTCGATTTCCGGAGCTTCGTTCACGTCGATGACGCGAATGACGACCTTCCTTTCGCTGGACTGCACAATAACGCCATCCGCGGTCTCGCCGTTACCAGCGTCGACACCATCGGAAACCTTCACCGTAATTTCGTAATCGATGACTCTTTCATAGTCAAACACCATCGGGTCCTTCACCGTCACCACGCCCGTAATCGGGTCGAGCGTAAAGAGACCGCTGGTATCCTTGACAATCGTGTAGATAAGAGTCTTGGTCGTATCCGTACAAGTCGCCTTGATAGCGCCGACAACCACATTGGCCGGGTTATTTTCCTTCACCGAGCCGCCCTTGTCCCTGTCGAGCTTAATCAGGTTCTTCGTCGTATCAGGATCGCTGCCCGGATCAGTCGTATCGGGCGGAACAATAATCTTGACCGTCGTCGAGTCAAAGTGCGGCGGGTCATCCTTATCATTGATCTTGATCGTAACCGTCATCGTATCGAAAAGGGTCGGATCGTTGCGGTCTTCCGCACGGATGAGGAGGGTGTAGATAGAATCCTTTTCGTAATCGAGGGAGTCGCCGTGAGCAACGGTGATAATACCCTTCTCGCTAACATTGAAGATATGGGTAGCGCCACCGACAGCCTTTACGATATTGTCCTGGAACTTTTCCGCATCCGTTTCCTGATGCAGAGAGTCGATATCGCCTACCACAACCTTGCCAACAAGCTTGCCATCCGGGAAGTCTTCATCGGCACTGTAGACCTTGAGGTTGTCCGGATTTCCGACATTACCGATAATAATCGGATTTTCGTTGACGTCACGGACGCTCACGCGGAAACTCTTGACGGTAGCACCGCCATCCGGATCCATGGCAATAATATCGACACCAAAGTACTGGTTTACTTCGTAGTTGACCGAAACGTTATCTTTCAACTTCACTTCGCCCGTAGTCTCATCCATTTCAAAGATATCGACATCCATCGTCTTGGCATCGTACTGACCGACAAGCGCAAAGGTCACCTTGGTCGGGGTTTCATCGTCCGTTGCAACGATGGTACCGGCCAAATCACCGGCCTTGTTTTCGAACACCTTCAACAGAGAATCACACGGGATATCATTTCCGGCAGAATCCCTACAAATAAATTCGGGAGAATTGTTATGCGTATCCCTGTCCTTAAGTTTCAGGGGTATGGAAATCGTCGAATCGAAAATAGACGCATCGTCGTATTTGACAACGGCTCCGGCAAGGTCGATGATTTCAATCTTCACGTACTCGTCTTTTTCTATCAAGCCATCCCTCTTGACATGAATCCATGCCATTGTCGCAGTATCCTTCGGTTCCGTGGACCCTTTCGGGATAACCACAAAGCCAGTATCGACACCACATATCGGCATCTTCTTGAGGGAATCGCTCAGATCCGCTTTCTCGGCACAGAAGCCATTACCCAAATGACACGGGCTGTAGAATGAATAGCAATACTTGAACGTCACATTGGTTTCAGGTTTCTTGTTCAGTTCAAACGGAATCCTATCGACGGTGTCGGCTTCCCAATATTCGCGGCCTGCAAAAATCGTCGGGTCAATTTCGGGCGGATCAATCGGCACATAGCGGAAATCGCCCGTAACATCGTTCGTGAATTCCAACTTCCCGGCAATCAACTGACCGGCCAATTTAAAG
Organism: Fibrobacter succinogenes; assembly: GCA_902768325.1. GTDB lineage: Bacteria > Fibrobacterota > Fibrobacteria > Fibrobacterales > Fibrobacteraceae > Fibrobacter > Fibrobacter succinogenes_A. Next base: position 576 of record CACXKY010000070.1, on the reverse strand, counting down.
TGGCCGCCAACTTTCATTGTCCCTGTAGTAAACCAGGACCCCACGAAACTTGCATCTTTCCAATAATTCCAAATAATATCCTTTTGCGTATAAAACATCAGGTTTCCGGCATAGTCTTTATTCGATACAGCTTTGAACTTGCCTCCATCAGTAAACTCCCAAGAAGATCCATTTGCGGGTTGAGCCGGATTAAACGGACGACCATTGTTGTCAAGTTTTTGAGCAGGTTCTGCAATATCCCATTTCATCGTTGTTGTATCAAACTTCAGTCCTTCATTTACGTACGCAACAATGATCTGCATATCATTAGCAGAAGCATCAAAAGAGAAACCGTTTTCTGAATAAATTCTAGTTATCTTTCCACCAGGCGGCATCAAAACATACAGAACCTTTCCTGTACTACCACTAATTTTAAAATCTTTAATGTATTTATCATAAGTCCCATATTGATTCTTTTGCACAGAATCAGGCGGTACATGAATAAAGGCCACCTCATTCTGGTAATTGCTTGTCATTTTTAACGTATCTTCCCAAACAGTTGAAGTCGACGTTGGCCAAATAGGAACGTCCATATCA
>CACXKY010000069.1 GCA_902768325.1 Fibrobacter succinogenes | reverse complement strand
CCGATGAAGATGTATGGGTGACTCAAGTTCAGCTTGCCGAACTGTATGAGACCACTCAGCAAAATATAAGCCTGCACATCGACAACATATACAAGGACGAGGAACTGCCCAAGGAGGCAACTCACAAGGAATTCTTGTTAGTTCAACAAGAAGGAAAACGGCAAGCATACGGCGGCAGAGCTTATCTACGAGCGTGTTGATGGCGAGAAACCGTTCGTCGGCATGACAAATTTCAAGGGAAACTACATCACGGTTTGATTGCAGGCCCTTGACGAAAAGCCGATGAAAATGCAGGACTGGGTTGCGGCTCTGGACAGTCAGATTGTCATGAGCCAGCGGAAAATCCTGGAAGGCAAGGGGAAGATAAGCCACGATGAGGCCATGGAGAAGGCGGAGCGAGAATACAGCCTGTTCCGTCAAAAGGAATTGGCCAACCTGAAAAGCGATTTCGATCTATTCTTGGAAGAGACAAAGAAACTGTCCAACGATAAGTCTGCGAAATAAGCCACGGCTTCGTGCCGCGAGAGCCCGCCCCTGCGCGGCAGGGAACACCCGTAAATAAAATTTTTAGGCTCGTTTTGCGTAATTTCTCCGTTTTATAGATAGGAGGTCTTTTTCCTGTCTGGTAAAGGATTTTCTAGAAAATATATTGACAAAGTGTACATACGGAGTGTATATTTACAATGAACTAAATTTTTGTGAGGAGGCATTATGGACTTCAAAATAGTAGATGACTTCTTGTCGAAGGAAGAACTGGAAAAAATCGATAACCGCGATTTTTCCGAGGACATCCGCGAGGCGGAGAAGAACGGTACCATTGTCGTCTCCGAGGGTCCGTGGGAAGAGACCGTCAAGGCGGTGAAGGCGAAGCTCGCGGCCAATGCCACTAGGGCCATCACCATCCGCGTGCCGGTCCGCGTGATTGAGCGATACAAGAAGCGTGCCGCTGCTGTTGGTATAGGTTACCAGACGCTCATGAAGCAGATGCTCGAGGCCGCCCCGGTATAGGCGTAATTTTATATATTTTAGGCTATGGAAAACGGAATGGAATTCCTACAGGGGGGCATGGCGTTGTTGCTGCAGCATTCGCTGGTGCAGCGGTTGGTGCTGGCGCTCGTTGTGCTCGCGCTCGCGAAGCTCCTGCTGTTCCTCTTGAAGCATATCTTGGCCAAGGCGGTGGTCCGCGGCATGGATGCCTCGGCAAAGCCGCTCGTGTATTCGCTGTTCTCTTACGCCATCTACGTGGTCACGCTTCTGCTGGTGCTGCACATCGCGGGCGTGAATACGGCGGGGCTGGTGGCGCTGGTCGGTGCGGCGAGCTTGGCGGTGGGCCTCGCGCTCAAAGACGCCCTGGCGAACATCGCTTCGGGCCTTTTGCTCATGTTCCTGCGCCCGTTCAAGGCGGGGGATTACATCGAATGTGGCCAGGTGAAGGGCCGCATCAAGGGCATCGGGCTTTTCAACACCACGCTGGTGTCGCTCGACGGACTCTATATTTCGGCGCCCAATAGTTCCCTGTGGGGGAGCCCCATCGTAAACTTCAGCAAGAACGCGACGCGCAGGCTCGAGATTTCGGTGGGTATCGGCTATGGCGATTCTACCGATGCGGCGCTCGGTATTCTACGCGACCTGGTGGAAAACGAACCGCGTTTTTTGAAGGAACCGGCCCCGCAGTTCTTTGTGGCGGCGCTCTCCGATAGCGCGGTGAACGTGTCTTTCCGGGCCTGGGCCCGCAATTCCGATTACTTTGACCTGCTGTGGACCTACACGGACGAGGTCAAGCGCCGTTTTGACGCGGCAGGCATTACCATCCCGTTCCCGCAGCGCACGGTGCACATGGTGCAAGATGTTCAAGAAAAATAGGTGAGTATATGAGAATTGCTGTTCTGGGCGGCGCGGGCTATATCGCGAGCCATACGATTATCGAACTCTACAAGGCGGGCCACACGGTAGTGGCGGTGGATAACCTGGTCAACTCTTGCGAGGAATCATTGCGCCGTGTTTCGAAGATTATCGGGCAAGAAGTCCCGTTCGTGAAGGCGGACGTGCGCGATGCTGCCGCGATGGACGCATTGTTCAAAGGCAACAAGTTCGACGCCTGCATCCATTTTGCCGGTCTCAAGGCGGTGGGGGAGTCGGTGCAGAAGCCCCTCGAATACTACGAGAACAACATGAACTCCACCTTCGTGCTGCTCAAGGCCATGCGCGAAAACGGCGTGAAGAACATCATCTTCTCGTCTTCGGCCACGGTTTACGGCAACCCGGCCGAAATCCCCATTACCGAGAACTGCCCCAAGGGCGCGATTACCAATCCTTACGGACAAACTAAGTCCATGCTGGAACAGGTGTTGATGGATGTGCAGAAGGCCGACCCGGAATGGAACGTGGTATTGCTGCGCTACTTTAACCCGATCGGCGCGCACCCGAGCGGCCTGATTGGCGAAGACCCGGCCGGTATCCCGAATAACCTGATGCCCTATATTTCGCAGACGGCGGTGGGCATCCGCAAGGAACTGGGCGTGTTCGGCGACGACTATGATACTCCCGACGGTACGGGCGTGCGCGACTATATCCACGTGTGCGATTTGGCGGCGGGCCATGTGAGTGCCCTGCAGGCTATCGAGCGCAAGTGCGGGCTTGCCATTTACAACCTGGGTACGGGCCACGGCTATTCCGTGCTCGACGTGGTGCATGCCTTTGAACGCGTGAACGGGGTCAAGGTGCCCTACAGCATCAAGCCGCGCCGCGCGGGCGATATAGCCACGTGCTATTGCAACCCGGCAAAGGCCTTGAAGGAATTGGGGTGGAAGGCCCGGTATGGCATCGAAGAAATGTGCCGCGATGCCTGGAATTGGCAGAAGAATAACCCTACGGGCTACCGCAAGGCCTAGGGTGTAGAACAAATTTGCTATAATTGCTACAGAATCTAGATTCATTTTAGCAAGGAGAATGAACGTGAACTTCCTTAAAAAAGTTTTGGCCCCCGCCCTGGCTGTTGCGGGTTTGGCCTTCGCCCATTCCGGCATTGTGGCCGGCGGTACCGAAGGTTTGCGCCAGATTAACGCACAGACGCTCGGCCAGTGGAATGTGGTGGTCGGTACCGGTGGAACGGTGGCGGCCGATGCCTGGGCCTTTAGCCGTGGCGGTGGCTACGAAGTCAATGGTCATAACTATGCTTTCCTTGACTATGCCGCGACCCTTTCGGGCGACATCTTTTTAACCGTCGGTCTTCTTGATTACTTGGACCTCGGCTTGAGCTTGCCGCTCTACTACGATCATGCCTCGGAAGGCCCTGCTGGTGCAATGAATATGTGGACGGCGGGTGTTGGCGACCTGAACATCAACGCCAAGGTGCGCGCCCCGTTCGATACGAGCCACATGTGGAGCGTGGCCCTTTTGCTCGACGCCTATGCGCCGACGGGTGAAACGCAGGCCGGTGTGCGCCCCCGCCATGCCTGGTACTTGAACGGTGATGGTTATACGCACCCGTATACGGCCTATGGCTGGGCCTTCGGTGCAGGCCTCGCGTTCTCGATGGACTTCGTGAAAAAAGGCTTCCCGATGCGTTGGAACACCGCCGGTGGTGTAGTAATCCCGGTCAAGGACGGCGAGTCTACGACTTTAACGTATAGCACGGGCCTGAACTTCGTCCCGCTCAGCTTTGTGGACTTCTTTATCGACTTCAGTGGCGAAATCCGCCTGCAGAGGATTGGCGACCTGGGTTACGCCCCGTTTGCCGACCCGATGCTGTTGACCCCGGGTCTCCGTTTCCACATTACGGACCGTATCGACTTCGCGATGGGTATGGATATTGCCGTGCGTACGCTCAAGAACCTCGGCTTCAAGTACAAGAAGGAAATGGAAGGCTGCAGCGATGTGCCGGTCCACTACCAGGGCCCGAACGGCCAGGTGGCTAACTACTGCTATGCGCCCACTCCGCTTTGGGCCGGTGCCGCGATGCTCACCGTCCGCTTTGGCAAGGCTGACCCCGCCCAGCAGCGTGAAACCCCGCAGGGCCTCGATAGCCTTCGCCAGAAAGATACCGTGGTCGTTTACATGATCGATACCACGCAGCGCGTACAGCCGACTCCGTTCCGTAACGATTACGACCTGGACGGCGTGGCCGATAGCTTGGACCAGTGCCCCAACACCCCGAACGGCATTACCGTTGATGCAGACGGTTGCCCGCTTGACTTTGACCGCGACGGCGTGCCCGACGTGAAGGACAAGTGCCCGAACACCGCGAAGGGCCTGGAAGTCGATAGCCTCGGCTGCCCGAAGGATGCCGACAAGGATGGCATTCCCGATACGTTCGACAAGTGCCCGGGTACTGTGGAAGGTACCGAAGTGGACAGCACCGGTTGCCCGAAGGATAGCGACGGCGACGGCGTGCCCGACGTGAAGGACAAGTGCCCCTCGACCGACCCCGGTGCGAAGGTCGATAGCGTTGGCTGCTTGCCGGACTTTGACCGTGACGGTGTACCCGACGTGAAGGACAAGTGCCCGAACACCTTGCAGGGCGTGTCCATTGACTCCGTGGGTTGCCCGCTCAACAAGAGGGAAAACCTCGACGAACTCAAGAAGGGAATCCAGTTCAAGCTGAATTCGGCCAAGCTCCTCAAGAGCAGCTACAGCACGCTTGATGCCGTGGCCAGCCTTATGGAAAAGCACCCGGAAGCGAACCTCGAGGTGCAGGGCCATACCGATGACAAGGGTACCGACGAATACAACGTGCAGCTGTCTCAGAAGCGCGCGGAATCGGTGGTGAACTACCTCGTGTCGAAGGGCGTGGATGCTTCCCGCCTGCGCCCCGTGGGCTATGGCCGTTCGATGCCGATTGCAAGCAACAAGAAGCGCAATGGCCGCGAACGTAACCGCCGCGTCGAGATGGTCCCGTTCTACAGGTAGTTCCTTTTAAATACGGAAGTGTATGGTAGAGATTGAAAAGAACGCTACCGTGATCCAGCAGAATTCGGCAGGGGATACCATCACCCTGCTCGAAGCCCTGGGTATTTTGTGGAAAAACAAGTGGACCTTGGTTTTCTGCATCGTACTGGGGGCCGTGGTCGGCGGCGTGATTGGTATGTGGATCCGCCCGCAGTTCACCAGCGATATCTTGTTGCAGGTGAACGTGAAGGGTGGCAACAAGGCAACGAAGGCGATGGGCGAGATGGGTGCCTTGCTCGACATGTCGAGCCCCGCCGATGCCGAAATCGAGCTCATCAAGAGCCGCATGGTTTTGGACTTTGTCGCTGCCGAGGAACACCTGGCCTATAGCGCGACTCCGGTCGACTGGCTCAACCGCCTGTTGCACCGCGAGGGCCGCATGGATATCGAGGAACTCTCTATCCCCGCGATTGCCCGTGCGGAACGCTGGATGGCCGTGGCTACTGGCCCCAATACCTATGCCGTATACACTCCCGAAGAAACCAAGCTTTTAGAAGGCAAGGTGGGCGACCGCCTGGTGGCCCCGTATGCGGGCGACTCCTTGGTGATTTGCGTAAAGCTGATGCGCGCTACCGAAGGTGAGGAATTCCGCATTTCGCAGAGGAACCCGCTTTCTGCCGTGCGCGGTTTGGCCAAGTCGCTGAACGTGGCCGAGAAGGGCAAGCAGACGGGCATTATCGGTGTCAAGTATAGCCACCGCTATGCCGACCGTGCCGCCTCCATCTTGAATTCCATCGCCAAGACGTACTTGCGCCAGAACGTAGAAATGCGCAGTGCCGAAGCCCAGAAGACTCTGGAATTCCTGGAAGCCCAGCTCCCGGGCGTCAAGAGCAAGCTCGACAGTGCCGAAAAAATCCTGGCCGACTACCGCCACAAGATTGGCTCGGTCGACATGACGGGTGAAACGAAGGCCCACCTCGATAAAGAGGTGACCTTGCAGCGCGAAATCTTGGCGCTGGAACAGGAACGCCAGGCCGCGATGCGCCTGTTCAAGGAAGAACACCCGAACGTGCGCACGATCGTAAAGCAGCAGGACAAGCTGCGCGGTGAACTGGCGCGCCTCAAGAAGGCGGCCGAAACGATGCCGCTCACCCAGCAAGAAGTTTTGCGCCTGCAAGAAGAAGTCGCGGTGAACAGCGAAGTCTACACGAACATGCTCAACAACATCCAGCAGCTGCGCGTGGTGCGCGCGGGCGAAGTGGGTAACGTGCGCATTGTGGACTACGCCCAGATTGAACCTATCCAGAGCAAGCCCAAGAAGTTCAACATCTTGATTTGCTCCGTCGCGGCGTTCTTGATGCTCGGCATTCTGTTCGTGTTCCTCAAGCGCATGCTCCGCAATGGCGTCCGCAGCAGCCTCGAGGTGGAACGCGCTACCGACATGAGCGTGTTCGCGAAAATTCCGCAGTCCGGCAACAGCATGCTCAAGGGCCGCGGCCACCTGCGCCGTGGCAAGCCGTTCGTGCTCACGAATCCGGACGACCCGGTGAGCGAATCGTTCCGTTCGCTGCAGACGGCGCTCGATTTTTCGCTCGGCGAAAATTCCAAGGTGGTGATGATTACGGGCCTTATCCCCGGTGTGGGCAAGAGCTTCGTATCGCTCAACCTGGCGTCTCTCTTTGCCGAAAGCGGCAAGAAGGTCTTGCTGATCGACGCCGACATGCGCTTGGGTATGTTGCGCGGTCGTCCCGACTTCGGTCTGGCCGAAGTTTTAAGCGGCAAGGCGACGCTCGATACCGCTACCGTGAACCAGGAAGGCAGCAACCTCTATGTGATGGGTGCCGGCAAGGCGCTCAACGCGGCTTGCGAACTGCTCCGCGGCGAAGGCCTGGGCAAGCTCGTGGCCGAAGCCCGTACCAAGTTCGACTACGTGTTTATCGATACGCCGCCGCTGAGCTTGGTGACCGACGCCGAACTCGTTTACCCGATTGCCGACTTTGGCCTGTACGTGCTCCATTACGGCAAGCACAGCATCGATGAAATCAAGGAATCCATCGACAAGCTGCGCCGCTACGCCCAGAAACCCGGCGCATTCGTGATGAACCACTGCGAACACGAATCGGGCCATTACGGCTACGGTTACGGCTACTACCGCTACGGTTACGGCAAGCACAAGAGAAAATAGAACGTTTTTTTGGCGAGGCTCGTTATGAATATCGCATCCGAAAAGCCAGGTTTCTTTGTTCAAGATGGCGCGCTGTATAGCAAGGACAACGAGAAGGTTATCCTCCGCGGTATCAACCACATGTTCATCTGGACCGATCGCGAGGGCAAGACCATTCCCGAAATCGCGAAAACGGGCGCGAACTGCGTGCGCATCGTGTGGAATACGCGTGGCCGCATCAGCGACCTCGACAGCATTATCGGGCTTTGCATCGCAAACGGGATGATCCCGATTCCCGAAATCCACGATACCACCGGTAACTGGGACCGCCTCCCGGACGTGGTGGATTACTGGCTGCGCGACGAGGCCATCCAGATGATCCAGAACCACCAGGAATACTTGATCCTGAACGTGGGCAACGAGCCGGGCGACTGCGAGCAGAACCCCGATGAATTCTTTAGCGCCTACAACATCATCGTTACCAAGATGCGTGCCGCCGGCGTGCGCGTGCCTATCATGATCGATGCCGACAACTGGGGCCAGAGCGAAAAGAACTTGCTGGAAGTGGGCCCGCGCCTTTTGCAGGCCGACCCCGAGCACAACATGCTTTTCTCTATCCACATGTGGTGGCCGACCGAACGCCACGACCCGCTGCGTACGGGCGTGGAAACCGTGCAGGAACGCATTACCGCCTGCTTGGAAGCCTCGGTGCAGAAGAAGCTCCCGCTTATCGTGGGCGAGTTTGCGCCGGTCGCGGCCGGTGGGGCGAGGGAAATCCCCTACAAGTTCATCATGGGCGAATGCGAAAGGCTCGGCATTGGCTGGCTCTGCTGGAGCTGGGGCCCGGGTAACTTCGACAGCCCCGAGATGGACATGACGGAGCACAGCTCGTACAACACGCTGGTGGGCTGGGGCAAGGAAGTCGCGGTCGATAGCCCGCTCGGCATCCAGAATACGAGCGTTATCCCGAACTTCATCCAGAACAAGGACTTTACCACGGGCTCTATGGGCTCGGGCGTGAACATTATCCAGAACGGGAACTTTAGCGAGTCGAACCCGCTGGAACACTGGACCACCGACTTCTGGGGTGGCAAAGCGAGCGTCGCCGTGAAGGGCGGCGAGGCGGTTTTCTCCATCACGGATTGCGGCAAGGAATCGTGGAGGCTGCAGTTCAAGCAGCGCCTGACGCTCCGCAACGGGGTCACCTACATCTTCAGCATGCGCGCGAAGGCGGCAAAGCCCCGCACGCTCAACGTGAATATCAAGCGCGATACCGAAACGTACACGCCGTACGCGAACGGGCGTATCTTGGACTTGAGCACCAGCTGGCAGAACTTCAGCTGGAAGTTCACCATGAAAGAAGACACCGACATGGAAGCGCTTCTGATATTCGACATGGGCGGTTCGCCCATCTCCTGGACGCTCGCCGACGTGAGCCTCGTGCAGGCCCGCAGCGTCGCCGACCGCCTCAACCGTACGTTCCAGCGCAACGTGCAGAAGAACTCCGGGTTCTTCAATGCGCCGAACGGCCCCTGGGAACTGCACCTTTACAACGTGAAGGGCGAACTCGAGGAAGTCCTGGACCGCGGCAAAGGCGGGGAAGGCATGCGCCAGTACCCGAAGATCGAAAAAAGCGGCATCATGGTCGTAAAAGACCTTTAACCACCGCGTCACCCTGAACTTGATTTTAATAGCCACTTGCAGCTTTGCTGCTTAGTGGATATAATCCTCGGAACGGGGACAGGGTCAGCTTTCCTACCCGACAAAAAAAAGCCGATGCTGACTTTCGTCAGCATGACGTCCTTCCACGTTCCTACCCGCGAAAATTGCACAACCCCGTGCCCCGTATCATTGTGTTTTGTATCCTGTGTATCTTGCAAAAACGTTATTTTTTGCATTTTTAGGCTTAAAATTGGCGTAAAATCAAAGAAAATGCATTTTTTGTATCATGGCCTATTGCGTTTCTGTAAAAAAGAATATATATTCCCCATTGTATGAAACCTGTGATGGAATACCAGAATTTCCGCATCTTTATGCGAGACTTCTATACGGACCGCAAAACGCGTTCCGGGTATACCTGGCGTGACTTCGCCAAGGCGGCAGGTTATTCTTCGCCCGTATTCCTCAAGCTCGTCTGCGACGGCAAGGCCAACCTGAGCAAGGTCGGCGTGGAACGTGTCGCCCAGGCGATGGGCCTCGCGGGTGTGGACCTGCAGTATTTCCGCCTGCTCGTGGACTTCAACCAGGAGAAGGATTCCGTCACCAAGAAGGCCGTGTTTAAAGAGATGCGCACCCTCGCCAAGGAAAATTCGATGGCGCTGGTGGGCGAGGACCAGTTCGATTATTACGAATCCTGGGTCAACGCCGTGGTGCGCGAGCTGGTCCCGCAGATGCGCGGTGCCACTCCTTCGCAGATTGCCGACCGCCTCGCTTTCGAGACGCAGACCGCCGAAGTCAAGAAGGCCCTGGCGCTGTTGCAGAAGGTGGGACTGCTCAAAAAATCCGGCGACGGTTACGAACAGGCCGCCAAGTCCATCACTACGGGCAACCTCGAGGTGGCAAGCCTTTCCGTGCGCGAGATGCACCGCCAGATGGGCGAGCTCGCCGTCCGCGCCCTCGACGAGATTCCCGTGAAGGAACGCGATATCTCGGGCCTCACGCTCGGCATCTCGGAAAACGCCTTTTACCGCATCACGAAGGAAATCGCCGACTTCCGCCGCCGCATTACCTCTATCGTGTTAGAAGATTCCGGGGAAACCAAGGTCTACAGGTTGAACCTGCAGCTTTTCCCGCTCACCAAGGAATTCAAGGGAGGTCAAGATGCGTAAGCTTTGCCGCAATCTGCTTCCCGCCTATGCAACTATAGTTGCACTCGCCATGGCGTCAGCCCTGGTGGCCTGTTCCGACAAGGTCGCCGGTGGCGTGAGCGAAGAGACGAACACCGTCGCGGGTCTCTTGGCTACGCCGGAGGGTCGTCCGGTCGCCTCCGTCGTGGTGTACCTGAGCGATTACGAGACGAACGAAGTCGCGTTCGTCGATACGACCGATTCGGAAGGCCGTTTCGGCATGCCCGTGAAAAATAAGGGCAAGTACGGCATCAGCGGCCACAGCAATTCCCTCGCGTTCTACAAGACTTTCGAGTTCAAGGGCGATAGCATTTCGCTCGAACCCGAACTGAAGGAGGCTACCGATCTGACGGGTACGCTCACGCTGCGCCCGGATTCCGATGCCGTCGGTATCGCCGTCTCCATTCCGGGGTCTATATGGAGTACGGTTTCCGATGCGTCTGGCAAGTTCACGCTCGAGAAAGTACCTTCGGGTGTCGTGCCGGTCGCCGCGAAGTCGCCCGACTTGCAGTCCTACGAAAACGCTTGCTTCTTGGCACTCGTGAAGGAGGGGGCCGTCGTGTTCCGTGGACCTGTACCGATCGAAAAGATCGAGGCTTTCTCCGAGTTTGTTGTGACGAACGCTAAACAGGTCGGCTTCTACATTACGGATCCAAGTGGCAACCAGACGGAACTTGAGGATTCGCTTGCCAATAATCTTCAGCCGAGGTCGAGTTCTTCGACGCGTGGGGCCTCATCCAATTCTCAGACGATAGCGATTGGCACTTCTACATCGCTCGCTCCGTCCAGCTCCGCAACGGTTTCGCCCACCAGTTCCTCTTACATCGTGGTGCCGGCGTCGTATTCCGAAGGCGAATCGGATTTGATGCCCGTCGGCCATGACACGACCACTAGCGAACCTGTATTTGACAGTCCTTCTTCGAGTTCGGGCGAGGCGACTTTGATTGACGGGAAAGGCGGTTATGGCGATTACGGTGGTAATGGCTATTTAGTACCCATTGATGTTTACGAAGATGACGACCCGACGGTGATCCAGTTCCCGGTTACCGAAGATTACGGCGTGGTCGCCAATTGGGATATGGAAAATCTTGCACGTGACGGCATTGCTCTTTATGGAGGGGCCGCCAGTGCGCCGGGCTTCGACAACAACGCCATACAGTTTGCTGATGCAAGCCAGTATGGCGTTATCGAGAACGATGGGGGGATTCTCGATGGCGCTAAGGCGCTCGTTGTCGAAGCTTGGATAAATGTGAAAACCGCTAGCGTGGCGGCTGGTGCACCTGCGTACCTCGTGCACAAGCCTCGCCCCACGGGCGCGGCCACCATATTTGCCCTAGCGCTCGCCAACAACTTCTGTAACAAATCCGGCACCCGCCTCGTCTTTGGCGTGCCTTCTCCGACTGAAACATCGCTGGGCTGTTCGACGACCGCTATTTCGAACAAGACCATCGAGTTCGACACTTGGATCTACGTCACCGCCATTTGGGACGGCAAGTACGTTTCGCTTTATCAAGACGGCAATATCGTTTCGAGACGCCAGGTATCGCAGTACGATATCGAAAGTGGCGCTTATCGGGTAACGTTCGGCGGTGGGAACGCCAACGTGAAATTGGACAACGTGCGTTTTGGGGTTTTGCCGATTACGGCTGATGACGTGTTGTACCGGTACTTTATTGGAGGGGCATTATGACCGATTTCGAAAACAAGCTCGACGTGGCGTGCTTCGAGGTGAACGAACACGGCCGCATCCTTTCGGGTAACCACCGCTTCTGCCGCATGTTCGGCTATTCCGAGACAGAAGTCGTGTGGCACTACATCACCGACTTTTACCGCTACCTGAAGGAGTGGGAAGCGTTCAGGGACTGTTCCGACCTGACGCAGCACCGCTTTATTGCCCGCATGCGCAACCGCAAGGGGCGTAGCTTCAAGTGCAGCATCGCCCGCGAAATCGTTCAGGGTGACGACGGCAAAATCTTTTTCCGCAGCTACGTGACGCGCCTCGGCGAGAAGCAAGCCACCAAGCTCCCGGAAGCCGAAATCCCGGAAACGCGTTCCGTGGTGTTCCTGAGCAAGTGCGTCCATTGCGGTGGACAGGTGCGTGTGAATACGCTCGCCGAAACCCGCATGCGCGTCCTCTGCGACTGCTGTGCCGCCAAGGCCTATCCCGAAGCATTCAACCTCGCCGCAGGAGCACACTAAGACCCAAAACGCTTAAATCGAATAAGCGCGCAACTATAGTTTCTGCTAAAGTTTAAACCGCGCAACTATAGTTGCAAAAGAGAAACTGCATACACCCTAACTGCTAATCTCCCGTCGAATGGCGGGAGATTTCTTTTTCCCGGAATGTGACCGTGCTCACTTCGGGCGGCGTTGTCGTCATCGAGTGCCGCCGTCAGCAGCGTCGACGGCATGCAAAAGCAATGCTTCGGCGTCAGCACCACCAACTGCGTGTACTAGACGTGTAACATTCCCCCATAACGGAAAAAGCCGAAGGAAAATCCTTCGACTTTTTTTGTGGATTTGTTTTAGGCTGTTCTACTTACTGAAAATTCTGGCAATGTAATAGGCGTAGGAGCCCTTGGGAGAATTGCATTTAATCGACATCCCGTGCTGACCATCACTGTCGGACCATTCTTGCTTGTTTTTATCGTCGGTCTTTTTACAGGCTTCTTCTGCAGAAAGGTTAATTCCGCAATAGCAATTGTTGTCGACATATAGACTAGAAAGAGGACAGTCAAAACCGAAGGTGAATTTCGTGTCGCTCTGATCTTTTAAAGTGTAGGCTCCCTGTACGCCGTAAAGCGCATTCTTCTTTTTAGATCCTGTAAAGAATCCAAGATTATAATAGCCTGCTGACGGGAGAAT
>CACXKY010000068.1 GCA_902768325.1 Fibrobacter succinogenes | reverse complement strand
TTCATGACGGATGAACCCGCCGTGCGGAGGCGCGCCGTTAAAGACTTTCGCGTCGATGGCCGTCGCGTTGTCGCCATTTGCCACCGGGTACCAGTCCACTGCCTCGATTCCATTGTCGAAGTTCTGCATGGCCTTCGTGGTGCGGTAGGCGCCACGCACGCGGAACGGGATGTTGATTGCGCCCACCTTGCCGCCCAGGCCACCCACCGCCACGCGGATTGTGCGGGAGGCGTAGTTCAGGTCATCGGGAATAGGAACCTTCACATGGAAACTTTCGATCGAAGAATTCCACTTGCCGTCATCGGGTTCGACCGTAGTCATGAACATGCCGCGCTTTCCCCAGTTGTCTATCGACACGACGCCGTGCGTGAGCTGGCCATCTTGCTGCACCGCGGTCACGAACAGGTCAATCGTATCGCCTGCGAGCAAGACCTTCTTCTCGAGGGCCGCGGCAATGATCTGCGGTTTTGCCGCGTTCGCCTTCGTCGCCTTGTCAAGCCCGACAACGCGCGGGTTAATCTGCACTACGGCAAGCCCGAACGGCGGCACGGTAATGTCCTTGCTCTTGCTCGGGTTTATACGGCGCCCACTCGGGCCCATTTTCGGATACGGGAACGCATTCTGCGAAGTCCCTTGCCACTTGAACTGATCGGCGCCAAATACGTCCACTTCGGTACGGACCAGGTCGCCCTTGCTGCGGAGCCTCGGAGAGGTTCACAAGCATCACGCGGGCAGAATCGCCCTTGCCGATAGCAAACGCTTCCACATCAGGGCTCGTACTCGATACCGGCAGCACAGAATAGCCGTCTTCCAAGAACCGCTTGAACGTCATGTAGAGCCCGTAATATTCCGCCGTCGGTTCCAAGGACTTCCAGCGGTTCCAAGAGCCATCCTTCACAAGCGCCGTCATGCTGATCGTTCCCCAGGTATCGTCCGGTCCCTTGAACAGGTTGCCGAACGCATCCCACGGAAGCACCTGCAGTCGGTTACCGAAACGCATGGCATGCTGTGCGAAGATGCTCGCCACGGCGGTGGCCTGCGGGTAGTCCATCAACAGGCTGAACCCTTGCACGCAAGTGCTGAACTCCGAAAGGAATACGCGACGTTCGCCTTCGAGGTGGCGTTTCATCCACACATCAAGCGTATCCATGTTCGGGCCCACGTCAAGCATCGCCTTGAGCATCTCGGCAGCCGTCGGGGCATTCGGCGTCCAGTACGGATAGTTGTGCAGGTCCACCACGTCCAAATAGCGCTTGCCGTCTTTCTTTTCGGCCTCGCCCACGATGCGCAGGAATTCTTCCATCCAGTACTTGCCATCCAGAATGCCTGCGCCCTTCTGCTGCATCTTATGCGTACTCAGGAGCGGTCCATGCAGGATAATCGTGGAGTCCACCGCCTTCATCGCACGCGCGTATTCCAAAAAGCGGGCCGCATACTGCCTTGCCGAAATCGGGCCGGATTCTTCCCACTCGCCATCGAGTTCGTTGCCGATTTCCCATTGCTTGATGTTATAGCCCTTCACCTTGTTCGCATAACGCACCCAGGCCGCAGCTTCTTGCGACGTACCCGTTCCCGCGTTCACGCAGATGACAGCCTTCGCATTCGGGAGCGTCTTGATATATTTCATGAACTCTTCGAAATCCCACTTGATGTCAGTCCAGTCGGTACGCGCCTTATCGCCATTGCGGGTAGACATCGCATAGAACTTGTAACCGTTACCGGCAAGCAGGTCCGAACCGCCACTAAAGAGTTTCATCTCGCGGACCTGCACTCCCTTGCTCGGCAAGTCCGGAGTCTTGAAGCGGATAGCCACGTAACGCGACTTGATCTGTTTGAACTTGTACTTGGTCGTCGCCGAGTTCACCTTCACGACCGATTCCACCTTGAGCTTGTTCACGAGCGCCTGGTGTACACCCGGATATTCCGCGTAGTCTTCGGTCCAGTAGGCGAATTCAAAAGCCTTCGGGCGCAAATTGCCCCAGTCAATCTGCAGGGAATCCAAATCCTTTTTCTCGGGAAATTCCACCACAATCCAGGGCGGATCATCCGGATCGAGGATTTCGCCCCACCACATCGTCTCCATGTTGTCGTCGGCCAGATGGCTCCTGCGGATAAAACCGTAGTTGTCCTTGGTCGTACCGCGGTAAATCGTCTCGCCCAGGAATCCACGCGCCCACTTGTTCTCGTCGGGAGTCCAGAGGCCGGTGCTATCGTACTTGCCGATTCCGTTCCAGTGGTAATCATTGGAAAGCGAGCCGTTCGGGAAGCGGAATACGGTATAACCGCCGTCCACCAACGCCTGCGTCATGTCGTAATAGCGGCTGGGCGGATTCCATATCGCCAAGTCAGCAGCCATCATGTCCTTCTTGTCGATAACGATGCCCGGTTTCAGGTCATCGACCGTCACCACGTTCTGCGCGGCAAGCGCGCTACCGGCCGTCGCACACAGGGCAGAAGCGACCAAATATTTTTCAACTGTATTTCCAAACATATATACCTAGGGGATTAAACCTTTTAGGAATATACAATAAAGACCGCCGTTTTGCACGACGGTCCTTACATTCAAAAGGCTTTTGGCCTAGGGTTTCACCTCTAGTTTTTCGTCAACGGGCATCAATCCAAAACGCCGACTCCCTACACGGAAGGAATACGACCCCTCCGGCAAGCCGACAATAATGACATAGCCGTTTTTGCGGTCTTCTTCGGTCACCTCCGTGCAAAGGGGATACTCATCCACACAAACGAGAAATTCGGGGACCTCGGCCGAATTAAGATACGGGCTCAAATCTCCAACAGATTTGAGCGAAGATTCATAGTACGTAATGAGTGTATCCACATAAAGCTTGGTAGAGTACAGCTTCTCCTCCGCGACAGCCTGGAGTTCAGCAACCGATTTTCCATCGACAGAAAAGACTTTTGCTTCCTCAAATTCCAGAGTTACCTTGGCACCAATGTTACCATCCGCAGAAACAATCCGCAGATTCAATTCACTATACACAAGAGTTCCTTTGTCTTCTTCCCCTTTATGGAAGTAATGCTTAAGGAACATTACGCTATCAGCATAGACATAGCCTTTTTCGTCCGTAATTTCTTCGCAATCCTCCCCTATCAAACAGTCCGTAAAATAAACTTTCGCACCCACCATCGGTTGACCTTTGGAATCGACCACACGTACCCGGGTATCTATGTAATAACGGAGTATATCTCTTGTTTCGCACGAAATTTCAAAATCCATCATCGGCATCCGCTTCGCGAGGATTTTGCTACTTTCCCGGCAATCACTCCCCTCGTCAAAGGAGCTGGCCAACAAAGATGTATCCAATTCCGCAATGGATTTCCCCGTATTCGTCTCGCTGAGTGTCGATGCGACACTGGAGTTGTCATCGCTGCAGCCAACAAACATTCCAAGGCCAAGCAAAGCAAAGGCAAGGCCCACCTTCGTCATTTTTTTAATAATCATTTTTGAATCCTCCTAAACTTATTTTTTCAAATTTGTAAACAAATGAACATTCAACTGGTGGACGCCAGTCGCTTTCTTCTTGTCGAGCATAATAATCTTACGCACCCTGGCCTTCAGACCATGGATTTCTTTGGCGATTGCCCTGAACGCATCGTCGGATACGCTGAAAGTGAACGTCGCCATATCCGAAGACCTTTCGTCGTTTGCAAGCAGGGCCTGCTTTGAAAGTTCAAAGCACTGCAGTTGGTACTGGCGCACCAAATCGCTATTATTATAGGCGCCACTGCTCACCGAGTCGCGGCAGCTCTTCCAAAAACCGTTCTCGTTCTTCCGCACAAAGCCGAGACGTTCCAGCAATTCCAAGGAACGTTTCAGCGTCCCGACGGAAACCCTCGGAGAAATCAGTTTTTGGATAGGCTCAAGATCGTCCGAGACATCCACGACCTCCAATGCCGTAAACAGCACGCTGTTGTACCAGTGGTTGTAATATTCATAGGCGTCTTCGTTCAAGATACGGTGGGAATCTGGATGCTGTTTCAGCAGGTCCTCGAAAAAAACGTTCCGTTCCGTCGCCGTTTTTGCCTGCTCCATGTTCACCATGGTCTCGAAATACCGGGCTTCTTTTTTATTCAGGCCAAGCACTTCCACAAACTTTGGAATCATGCGACTGGAAAGCTTTTTCCCTTTGACGATATCGTTATAATAGCTGCGAGTCTTGGGGAGGCCCAGCAACGCACATGCTCCAGCCCTAGTAAAATCAGGGTCTGTCTGCACGCGGGCCGCCTGGTACTCGTCCAGATACTTGCGGAAATTCGTGAATTGGAATATGTCAATAATTTTGTCCATATCCTAAATGTACTCAAATTTTGACTCAAAGTCAATACCTTTTTCAAAAATTTTGAGATTTTTTTTGAGTACATTTAGAAAAGGTGGATTATCGGCCCTTGAACTGGTCGCCAAACCTGAGTTCGGTCTCTTTCGCACCGTTCAGGTTCACTAGGCGATCCGGGTCAAACACGAGGTCTTTCGCGAGACCTTCCTTGAGGGATTGAGCCCGGTCCAGGAGTTCAGCGGCACAACTGCTCGAAAGGAGCGACTGACGCACCTGCATCGCGACATCGTCCGCACCAGAGACAACACAAGCATCTCTCTCGTCTCTCGCCTCTCGTCTCTCGTCTAAGCTGAACCCTTTGCAGAGTCTCGCGGCGAGCTGTTTGAGCCTGCCTTCGGCTCCCTTGTCGGTACTGCCGTCCTCAATCTTGAAACCGTAGTACAGCGGGAACACGTCGAGCGCCTCGGCAGCCGTAATCACACGCGCGGGCTTGCCTTCCCAGGCGTCGGCAATCTGGCCGAAGATCCACGGGTTGTGCATGGCGCCGCGGCCAATGGAAACGCCGTCGACACCGTAACGATTGATGCATTCGAACGCGCGGGCGACGCTGTTCACGTCGCCGTTCCCGATGACGGGAATCTTGGCCGCGGCCGCGACCTTGCCGATCCAGTCCCAGTCGGCAAGGCCGTTGTACCCCTGCAAGCGGGTACGGCCATGCACCGTGAGCATCTCGACACCTTCGCCTTCTGCTATCGCGAGCGTTTCCATCACGTTGATGCTATCGCTATCCCAACCGATGCGGCACTTGAGCGTAAGCGGCATATCCACACCGCACCTATCAAGCGCGGCCCGCACGTCATGCAAGATTTCCTGCAAGCGCGGCAAGTCCCTAAGCAGGCCCGAACCGCTGCCCTTGCCCGCCACCTTCGGCGCCGGGCATCCGGCGTTCACCTCGATAAAATCGGGCTTGAGCGAAACCGCAATCTTCTGCGCCGCTGCCGCCATCTTGTCGGGAAACCGCCCGAAAATCTGTACACCGAACGGCCTCTCCTCGGGGAAAAACCTTAACTGCTTGTGGCCTTCCAGGTTGAATACCGCATCGCCATCTGTGGGCACGAACTCCGATACCAGGAGCCCCATGCGGTCTCCGGAAAGCACGCGGCACAGCCTGCGGAAAGGCGCATCCGTCACTCCGTCCATCGGAGAAAGGATTGTATTCGGGAATACATCCAAATCGCGTAATTTGAACCGAATTTTGGCGGGAAAAACACCCATTTTTAAATTCTCAACATTTTTCAACATTTAAACCACAATTATCCACAACTTTTTCTCAACGAGAGCCCGAAAAAAATATTTAATTTTCAATCAACCCCTACATTAACTCATTGTTAAACTTATATTTAAGTCGTCATTAAACTATTAACCCAATTTAGTTACGTGCCCAATATTACTAAACAATACCTTATTCAGGAAATCGCCAAGTCCACTGGATTTGTGCGCAACGATATCAAAATTGTCGTAGAACAGTTTCTTGACCTTGTCGGTGAAAAGCTCATCGAAGGCAACACCATCGAAATCCGCGGTTTCGGTACGTTCGCCTGCAAGCCCCGCAAGGCGCGCCCGGCAAGGAATCCCCGCACGGGTGAAACCGTCCAGATCGAAGAGAGAATGGTCCCCACCTTCAAGTTCAGCAATGATATCAAGGACAAGATCAACTCCCTGGAAAGCATTCTTGGCGAAGCCGTCGTAGAACCCGAGAAGGAAAACGAACCGGTGATGGCAGACAAGCCGTCCGATACGGAATCGCTCTAATCGCATTCTACATCAAGTTTTAAGAGTCCCCCGCAAGAAGCGGGGGATTTTTTTTACATCAACGAGGCCACTTCATCGTCGGTCAAGAAGCGCCAGCCGCCCTTGCCGAGGGTTTCGTCCAGCAGTACGGGACCAATCGCATCGCGCTTGAGCGTTTCCACGTGGTTGCCTACAGCGGCAAACATGCGGCGTACCTGGTGGTACAGTCCCTCGCCTATCGATATCACCACGGAGTCGCCATCTACCGCTATTTCGCGGGCCAATACGGGGCGACGTTCGCCCTTGAGCATCACGCCCCCGAGGAGTTCCGCCTTCTGTTCTTCGGTGAACGGACGGGCGAGCGTTACGCGGTACTTTTTGAGGTAGCCCTTCTTGGGACTTTCGACCTTGTGGATAAAGTCTCCCTGGTTCGAAAGCAGCAGCAAGCCTTCGGAATCGGCATCGAGGCGACCCACGGTCTGGATACCCATGGCCGTAAAGCGGTCGGGCAGCAGTTCAAAGACGGACCGGTGGTCGCGGGCGTTGTGGCTGCACTCCACGTCGAGCGGCTTGTGGAGCATTACATACAACTTTTCCTGCGTCGTCACCTCTTCGCCGTTCACGGTGATGGTCGCGGGGCGTTCCTTGAATTCCACAAACGGGTCTTCCTGGACTTCGCCGTTCAGTTCCACAACCCCCATACGGACCAGCGCGCGGGCTTCCTTGCGCGATCCAAAGCCGATGCCGGCAAGCAAACGTTCCAAAGTCAAGGCAGGCATTATTCCTCCGTCATCCAGCCGACAATCTTTTTACGGATAAAACCAAGTTCCGGGAGTTCGCCCGTCTTGAGCACACGCGAACGGCGACGCCAGAACGACAGAAACAGGATTCCCGCATAGAAGAGCGCCGCCAACAGCAAGAAGAATACGCGGCACAGGTTCGTGCGGGCGCAGAGGGTCCCTTGCGTGTACAAGTCCTTGTCGCGGCACCAGTCCATCCGGAAATCCCACGCCTCGAGGTACGGAAAGCCTTTCAGCACCGCGTTCGCGGCAGCTCCGTAACCCATCGTCTTGTAATCCGAGCGGATGCCCTCGACATAGCAATTCACAAACTTCAAGTTGAACAGACGCACGATTATCGCAAGCAGGCTCTTCACGTAACGGAAGGCACGGCCGTCCAAGTCCGGAGTGAGGAGGATGGTCCAGAATTCCTCATCCGTGAGCTTGCGCTTTTCCTTCTTTTCCGGAGCGGGTTCTGAAACCGACTCCGCGGCGGGCTCTGGGGCTGATTCTGGGGCCGGTTCCGGCGTTGGCTTTGCGGCAGGTTCCGGAGCGGGTTTCGCGGGTACCGGGACCGCTTCTAGCGCAGGCTTTGCAGGCGGTTCCGTTTCCTTCGGCGGTTCATTTGCAGACGGAGCGGGCTCTACAGGCGCTACGGGTGTCGGCGATACGGTCTCAGAATCCGGCACCTTCTCAGGCGTTTTCTCGGGCTCTTTCTCGGGTACGGGAGCCGGGGCCGCCATCTTCTCTACGGGCTTAGCAGGAGCCGTCGCCACGAACTCCGGCTCGGCCGCAGTGAAATCCTCTTCGTCAGGGGTTTCAGGGGCTTTTTTTCCCCACTTCTTCTCGCCTTGCCAAAGCTGCTTCTTAAAAAAGAAAAGACGCGCCTTGCCGCCGCGTTCCCCCGCCTCGAATTCCACCTTGAACCGGAACGGGAAAAACAGAACCAGCAGCGCTAGCGCGCACAGAATGACAACAAGCCAGAAGAAAATTCCGCCCATCACTTCTCGGCTTCGTCAGCCTTCTTGCTGATGACGTCGATCAGTTCCGCAAAGCTCTTGGTCTTCAAGATCTGGCTGAACTGGTCCTTGTAATTCCTGGCCGTAGAAAGGTCGTCGATGACCAGGTCCCACGCCTTCCAATTGCCGTTCACGATGCTCATCTTGTATTCAAGCACCGATTCCTTGCCCTTGTTCCACAGGTGAGCCGTCACGCGGGCTTCTTCGGCACCCTTCATCTTGGCGGGCTCATAGATGGTGGAATCCGCACGGTACAGCTCCAGGCGCTTTGCGCTAGAATTGCGGACCATGCGCTGGAACTCCGCAACGAACTTCTGCTGCGAAGCTTCGTCCTGGGCGTTCCAGTCCTTCGCAGAAAGACTCTTCTTCGCCAGCAGTTCGAAGTCGAACGAATCGTTCAGCAGGCTCTTGACGCGTTCCATTTCCTTCGCATTGTGCGAAGACTTCTTGAGCAGGGCCTGCAGTTCCGTATCCTTTTTCTTGATTGCAGCGACCGGATCGTCGGCAGCAAAAGCCATCAACGAAGCGCAGGCAACTGCAATTAGAATCTTCCTAAACATCACTAACCTCCATTTATTTAAACTTGGCGCGGAATTCCGCCAGGGACATTCCCATCTTCGAAATCAGTTGCGCAAATTCCACATTGTACTTGCAAACGGCAAACAGGTAATCTTTCTGCAGGTTTACATTCTGTGTATAGGCCGACACGAGATCGCCCGTCTTGGACTTGTCCAGATCGTACTGCATCGCAGAGCCCTTCAGAATCGCATCCGACGCACGCAGGCTTTCCTTGAGCGCATCCATCTTGTCCCTCGCGGCAACGACCTGGTAATACTGTTCTTCCGCCTTCGCCATCAAGCCTTCGGCTGCATAGTGGTCCTTCATCTGCAGGCCGCGGTAATCGGTCCTTGCACTGCGGTATTCTTCCCAGTACTTCCAGAAGTTGAGCCTATAGCGAAGTCCGATTCCGATAAGGCCGTCCAGCTTGTTCACAGCGTCTTCGGCAAAGGCGTCCTTCTGCATCACGCTGCGGTTACCCGCCCAGCTCTTTACGTATTCGACCTGCCCCATCACGAAGAACTCGGGAGCGAGTTTCGCTTCGGCCAGTTGCATCTGCATACGGCGCGCAGTCATACCGGCGGCAAGCTGTTTCAATTCAGGGTGGTTCTGGAGCGTTGTCTGGCGCACTTCCTCGAGCATCGGCAGCGGTTCCGGACGCGGCAAGAGGCAGGTATCTTCGGCGACAAAGACATCGCCATCATTCATCCCAAGCGAAAAGCGGATAGCGAGTTGCACGCGCTTCATTCCCAGGTCCGCTTCCACGACGCCTTCCTTTACCGTGTGCATTTTCGCCTTCAGGTTCAGAAAGTCCATCTGGCTCACGTTCGGGTCGTCGTCATCCAAAGCCTCTTCCATCTTGTCGTAGGCTTCGTCTACGCGGGTCTTGGCCGCTGCCGCCAACTTCTGCATTTCAAGCGCAAGCAGGTAGTTGTAGTAATACGTCTGGAACTCGACTTCCTTCTGGCTCACCTGATTCTGGATGGAATACTGCTTTTGCTGCAAGTCGGCTTCCAAAGCCCTTTTCCCGGAAAGGTACTGGCCAAAGTTCAAGGGCTGAACAAATTTCGCCTCGACCCCCCAGAACGGGCCCATCTTGGAAAAGTCATAAACGCGCGTGGTATCGCCGTCACTGTCAATTTCGTCGCGCAAGCCCGGTGCCGGGCCCACCATCATCGACACATTCAACGTCGGCAAAATCGCTTCCGCCTTCAACGCACGAATCTTGTCTTTCTTGGAATCAGCCCCCTGGCGGGTTTCGGCCAGCATCGGGTCCTTGGACAGTGCCGCATCTACAAAGCTAGACACGTCGTACCGGACTTCACCCGCAAATACGACAGTGATAGCTAACAGAGGTAGCAAATACCTAAACATTATCACAAATTTACAAAAATGACAACCGCGCCAATTCCCAATACTTGGAAATAACACGCTCATAATACCGGGTTGGCAGGGGGATTCCGTTCTGCAACATTTTGTCGACCGAGGTATGGCCTAGGTTGTAGGCAATGAGCGCTTCTTTCCAGCTGCCATACTTGCCGATAAGGCGAATCAGGTAAGCCGTCCCCACCGCCACGTTGATTTCGGGCTTGAGCAGGTCTTCTTGCGTTTCGACGCTGAGGCCGAAATGGTACGCCATCTTCCGTGCGGTCTCGAGCTTGATCTGCATGAGCCCCATCGCGCCGGATTCCTTGCCCGACCGCGTACGGCCACGGGCGTTCGGGTTGCCATGACTTTCCTGGGCGACCACGGCGAGGATCAACAGCGGGTCTAGCGAATACGACCTGGAAATCTGCCATATCTGTTCCGTGAGCTGGCGCTTGGTTTCGCCGGTCAGGCGGTTCTTCGAAAGGTAATCGATACCGCGGTCGATCTTGACGTATTCCAGCGTCCACTTGCCCCACGTATCAAGCTGTTCCAGTTCGCCACGGAGGGAGGTTTCTTCTTCGGCCAGGTGTGAAAGGTGGTCCAGGCGTGCGTACCAGTAACCCGCAAAAGAAATCATGGAGACAAAGGCCAACGCAAAGAGCGCCACCATCACCACGGGATGTATCCGCAGTTCACTTTTCACGGCGGGAATTCTCCAGGTATTCCAAGTAGGAAACCCAATCCTGAATGATCCCGAACGAACTCAACATCGCGGTATCCTGCACAACGCCAAGCTTGCGCAAGGGGCCGATGGACGATTCCAGCTTGTCGATTTCGCGGATATAGCGGTCTTTCTGGCTCTGCAAGGCGATAATCTGCGCATGCTTGTCGGCAATGTCGCGGCCCTGCGCGGCTACGATTAAGAACAAAGTAATAGACCAGCCGACAATGAGGATGGCAAGCGCAATGGCCACCGATGGCGTGAGGCGGAGCCCGGTCTTTTTACCGTAGTGGACACCAATCTGGCTCAGCTGTTTGCGCATCCCGGAATTCTTGTACGCACTCCGGCTCTCGTAAATCTCGAAAATGTTCTTGTACTTGTCGAAATAGGCCTTCTGTTCTTCGCTATCGAAAATCAGAATCAGGGCAGAATTCTGCGCCTTGATACGGTCCAGCACCTCCAAGAACAAATCCAGATATTCATCGGCCTTGAAATGGGCACGCTGCAAGTTCAAGAAGAAGAAGCAGCCCGGTCCCTTGGTAAGCATCTCGATCTTTTCACGGACCGCCGGCAAATGCACGCGGCTCAGCGAACCCGACAGGGAGATTTCTACATCGTCGCCATGGTCTTCGACCTGAATGTCAATTAGATCCGCCCTCATGCCTAGCCCTTAGAAACAGAAATGGTAATCTTCAAGGTCTTGTCGTCCATGACGTTCAAGGCCGTCCGCCAGAACGGATAGACGCGGATTCCCTGGAAAATGTCGGGAGCCGCCGAATTCGACGCCCCGAAAATCGAGCCGATGAAAATAGTCGCGGGGACATCCAACTTCATGTGGAAAACGCAACCCAACGCATAATCGCGGATATCGACGGTTTTCGCTTCCGGATAAAGTATCGGGTTCTTCTTGTCCCACTTGATCTGATTCCCGTCAATCGTGACTCCGATTCCGTCGCTGTTTTCCAATATGCCCAGTTCAAAGATGGAGCCGAAGAAGCACTTGGTATCGAGATACAGGCTATTCGAAAGGCTATATTCGACCGAGACCTCCGAAGACGAACTCTTGAACTCGTATTTTTTGCCGACGCGGAACACTCCGCGCTTTTCGCCGATAGCGAAGCCCTGTTCTTCGAGCAGGTTGACTTCGGCACCATGTTCAACACGTTCAATCTGATAATCGTACGGATCCTTCAGCAAGCTCTCGCGGCCGGCCAGAGCACGTTCAATCCGTTCCGGTGACATGTCCGAATTCGGGAGCAGGCAATCCAGGAACGCAAACGAGGGCTCGCCGTCATTGCGCCAGGCGTTGAGGAACGATACGGCCTGCGGCTTGTAGTTGTAAGAACGCAGCACACCGCCGGCAGAATAATCCAAAAGGCAAGAGAAATCGGTATTCTCGACCCAAATCTGCTTGCGGCCCTGTAACAGGTAATCGCAGACTTCCATGCGGAGTCCCGAAAAATCCATCAGCGAATCCAGTTCGTTCGCCGCCTCTATCGCATAGCGCGCACACCACTGACGAACATTCAGGCTCTGCATCCCTTCGGCATTGCCCAGGTCGCGGAAGAAAATCGGCGACATCGCCGGCAGGAGCGTCGTATAGAAAGCGGTCCTCTTGCGGGCATCCGGCAGAGACTCGCCACGCCGGAAAAGGTTCAAGATGGCCTTCTGCAACATGTTGATTTCCGGACGGCGGATAAGCATTTCCCTGCAGGTCGTCGCGGAAGAAGGCAGTCCGAGTTTACGGCCCGCCGAAATAAGGTAGCTGAGTGAAGCCTCGGGCGGCAGCTGGTTGACCATATAGCCGACAGGCCAGGTCTGCAGATCGTTCGTCTCGACGAAATCCACGAGCCTCCCGAAAAAGTCCACGATGTCCTTCGCCTGCGGAGGCAGGTCCAAAATCACGACGGCCGTCTTTCCGTCACGGCAATACGGAGCGAGAAGTTCCCGCCAGTTCAGGCTATCGTTCTCGATGGCCTTGGAAAGGTCGTCTGCAACAGGCACAAGACGCATCAACGCGCCCTTGTCTTCTACCGTAAACCATCCCGAAATCGGGGTCGAACGCCCCAAGGCGGTACGGATAGCCGCTTCACTCACCAGCGCATAGTCGAAGCCGCCCCTCTCGAGAATCGGGGTCATCCCCATTTCCCAGACGAGAGATGAATTGAAGTAGCCTTGCGGTTCGATATCGAAACAGCTCTTGAGAATCTTGCGGTGTTCCTTCAGCTGCAGCGACTGCAGTTCTTCCGGGAACAGCGGCAGCATGGAATCGTAGAAACCGCCACCGAGGAACTCGATTGTCCCGTTGGCAATGCCATCGCGAATTCGTCCGAACGCCAGCGGCTTCGCCACCTTGCGGAGCATGCGGAGCGTCGGGCCGTCCATATACACCGAGCATTTCACCACTCCCGAAGACAGGAGCACATCCAGACCGTCGAGCAAATTACGCGCGACAGCTTCAAGGTCCTTGTAGGCCGTCGCCGGAGACAACTGGAGAACAAACGAAATGGTCGGTTTCATGTAGGTAAGAATAGAAA
>CACXKY010000067.1 GCA_902768325.1 Fibrobacter succinogenes | reverse complement strand
GCGGCCGAGGAACGTGGAATATTCGAGGGAGGCAATCTGGAGGAGCGGTTCGGCTGTCGGGTCACCCTTCGGGGCCGGGATGCGCTCGATAATCTTGTCCATGAGGATGCTGAAGTCTCCGTCCGGATCTTCGACTTCGGCCTTGCAGATGCCCTTGCGGCCACTGCCGTACACGTAACCGAAGTCAAGCTGTTCTTCGGTGGCGTTGAGTTCGCAGAACAGGTCGAACACCTTGTCGAGGGCGCCGTGCGGGTTGCAGCCGTCGCGGTCGATCTTGTTCACGACGACAATCGGGGTGAGGCCGAGTTCGAGGGCCTTCTGCGTCACGAAGCGGGTCTGGGCCATGGGGCCTTCGAAGGCGTCCACAACCAGAAGTACGCCGTCCACGGTACCGAGAACGCGTTCCACCTGGCCGCCGAAGTCGGCGTGCCCCGGGGTATCGACGATGTTCACGCGGTATCCCTTGTACATAACGCTCGTGTTCTTCGAAAGGATGGTGATGCCGCGTTCGCGTTCCAGGTTGTCGCTGTCCATCACGCGTTCATTGACTTCTTCGTTTTCGTGGAAGGTTCCGCACTGCTTGAGAAGCTGGTCCACCAGGGTGGTTTTACCGTGGTCAACGTGGGCGATGATGGCGACGTTTCTGATTTTTGTTTGATCCATGGATTGCCTATGTTTTGTTGATTTTTGCGCGCAAAAATAGAAAAACATAGGGATGATGGCAAGTTTTTTACTATATTTACAAACGTTATGGTAAAAGAAATAGACGATTTTGACGACGAAGAAATGGACGAGTCCGCCAAAGCTTTCTTTGACGAAGAGGAATCCACAGAAAATGCTCAGTCGGTGGTTCGCGATTACAGCGAACGTCGCGTCCTGATTTGGGAATCTGACGACGTTCACCGCAACGCTTGCCTGGAAGTCCTGTCCGACCTCCTTGTCGGTGCGACCATCAAGGCCGTGAAGACCGAAGAAGAAGCGATGGACCAGATCGAGAATGACGACTGGGATACCTTTGTCGTGGATTTCTATACCGAAGGCGTTTCCGCGAGCGATTTCATCAAGCGCGTGAACAATTACCCCGGTTCGATTCTCGTGGCCATCAACATGGGCCCGCTCACCCTTCCGGACGAGCGCGACCCGGCCAAGACAGAACTGCTCCGCCGTCTTTTCGACATGGAACGCCCGGCGGCCCAGCTGCACGGTTAACGCCGTTCCCGCTTGGCCCTGCTAAACAAGAATTAATCGCAGTTTCCTACGGTTCCCGGATCCGGTGAACCGATGCACCAGCTATCCGGATTTTCCTTGAATTGCCATTGGGCGATGTCCAGGTGTGTACTCTGGGGATTCTTGCTCGTGGTGGGATTGTTGGGGACGAGGTTGTTCAGCACGGAATCCTGCGTGGCGGAATAGTACAGCGAGTCGATGACGGTGCCGCCACACTGGAGCACGATGGCTCCCTTGGTGTTGGTGAGGTCGCCCCAGGTGCTCGTATTCCTGTATTCCGCGGGCGTCGAGGCGGAAGTGTCCCCGAAGACGGCGACCTTGCCCGGCGCGATGTATTCGAGCGTGATGGGCCACCCTTTCGATTCCTGAGAGGTTGTTCCGAGGGCGCAGTTTTTAAGCATTAGCGTATCGAGGGTCCCGTTGTAGAGTTCGATGAATTCGTACTGGGTGGAATCCGTCTTTAGCGCGGCACTCAGGAATTCGGATATGAGCAGGTCGCCCGGTTTCGGGGTGGACTTTTTGCTCGGGAGTTCGGTTTCGACGACGAAGTTGACATCGGCGGCCGCCTTGATGGCGAAGCTGACCTTCGCGCGCAGGGACTTGATCTGTAGCGCGGGTACGGGGCTTGAGTCGCTCAGGCGGAACGTTTCCGTGGCGCTGTAGATGTCCGTGCCCGCAGAATCCTTCATGGTGACCGTGAGGGTGTAGTCCTTGTCGAGCGGGAGCATCGCACTCTTGAATACCGCGGTAGTGCCGGCGATTTCCATGGGGTAGGAATACGTCTCGTTACCGCTTTCGATGGTCATGTTGCCGCTGGCGATGCCGGCCGGGTTGCCGAGCCCGAGCGGAATTTCGACGTAGACGAACCCGACGACGGCGTGCATCTGGATGGTGATGTCGCTTGTGGTGCCGGCTTCGAGCTTCGCGGTCGTTTCACCGCGTTGCATCAGCGCCCCGTTGGCATAGAGTTGGGCCTTGAATTGCCAATGGTCGTGCGGGAAGAGGTCGACGTCCATGTAGGGGGCCTGCGGGTCGATGACGTAGTGGAGCGTGTCCGCACCGAAGCAGTCGACGACGAGGCTGTCGACGAGGGGCGTGCTCGGGAATTCCATCATCATGGTGACGGAGGCCGACTTGCCCGCGAGGGCGGCAGCGGAATCCGATACGGATTCATGGCTGCAGTTGAAGGCGGCGAGGGCGCACAGCGAAAGGGCGGCGTAGCTTGCCGCACGTGGGGTTCTAAGGAAAGGACTCATTTTTACCTCCTGTGGTTAATGGTGTCCTAACCTATAGAACGGATTTTTGCCCGCGGGCGTTCCGATTTTTGTCTTTTTTTTCGAGTGCCGTTGGCTAGAGCTTCAGTCGGGACTTGCCGCCCGCGACGCGCTGGTTCTGCAGCTTTTCGGTACAGGCCTTGTCTTGGCGGAGGATCTTGACCAGGGCGCTGGGGCTGATGCCGAACGCCTGGGCGGCGGCCTTGGTGTCGCCGTTCTTGGTGGCCATGATGTCGAATACGTGCGCGACGAATAGCGGGAACAGGGCGTTGCTCGGCTGGATATGCCCGTTGCTCCCCGGGAAGGGAATCTCGTTTTGCGGGGGAGTCTCGCGGACGTTCAGGGCGATGGCCATCTGCATCCGGTGCAGTGCATGGGTCTTATTTTCCTTGGCGCTTCTCCCTTCGCAGGATTTGATTTCTAAATTGTATTCACGTAATGTGAGCCAGACTCCGGTGTTTGTCTTGTTGCGGTGTTGTCCGCCGGGACCGCTTCCCTGGAAGCCCTTGCAGGTACAGGCGGAGAGCAGCTCATCCAGACTCATTCTAAGATAGGTGTCGCGATGCATATGTTTAAAAATATAGTTCTTTGGCCCCTCCTGATGGCTCTCTCTTGCAGTTTGTTTGCCTGTGCCGGTTCTGCCGACCAAAAGGTTGCCCCCGAAACGGTCCAAGAAAAGAACGCCAAGGTCCAGGAACGCGCCCTGGACAAGCAGGCCGCGCTTGAACAGATGTTCCAGAACTTCCTTGCCGCGGTACGCGAGGGCGCTTCGGCCGAGACGCTTTACGATTTTTTGACGGATTCTTCGGAATACTGGCTCGATACGCTTGAAAACCACGCGAGGTTCTACAAGCCCGAAGATCTCGATACCTGCCAGTTCTACGAGGCCTATTCGATTATCCTCTACCGCCTTTACGAACGCGAACACCTTTGGACGACGGAAGAAGACCGCATGCTCTATATGATGTTGAGCAAGAGCGGCATGCTGGACCGCCTGACGCGCCTGAAGCTTGGCCCCATGAAGGTCAAGAACGACCGTGGCAGTATCGGCCTCGAGAAGAGCCCGGAAGTCCCCATCATGATTTTCGAATGGGATGACCAGACGTGGAAACTGGACCTTCCCGAGACCATCCCGCTCATTACCAAGGGCATCGAGTCCATCGCGGTCAAGAAGAACTGGACCGGCCGCAAGCTTGCGATGTACTGGATCGAGAAGGAATATCACATGACGTATTCCCGCCTGGATGACTCCCTCCTGGAACCGCTGGGATTCTAGAGCGATGAAACTGCCTGCCTTTTTACTGCTGTTTGCGCTCGCCTGCGCGGTTGCCGCCCCGAACAAGCCTGCGGGTAAGACGCCCGCTCCGGCGAGCCGCCTGTACGGTGCCGTCAGTTCTGCGGACCATTTTAGCGGGGACCGCCTTTTTGCGGTGCTCGATTCTGTCGGCGGTACGGGAACGTGGATGGAATGGGACGTGAATGGCGTGCGTGACCCCTCGGTAATGCTTTCGCTCGACCCGCTCTTGAAGCAGAAGAACAAGCCGGAGATGGTCTGGGTGCTTTCGGAAAGGGCGAAGCCCCTGCTCGCGGTCCTGGTACCGAAGGGCGCGGGGGAGGTCCTCCTCTTTTACGAACTGGCGGCCCTCGATGCAAAGCCGGTCAAGCTCTCCATGAACAGGGTCCTTTCGCCCTCGGTCGTTTTCCGCGACTACCAGCAGGTGGGTAACGGCGAATTCGTCCATCTGGACAAGCCGTCCCTGAAGGTCACCGCGAACGACAAGTACATGCGTTTTTCGTACAACAAGCCCGACAATACGCCGTTGCGCTTCGATACCGATTTTTCCAAGAAGAGTTTCCCCGAAAAGAGGGCCGAAATCCGCGATTACATGGACTTCTTGCGGTACGAGTACTCCCTGATGCTGAGGGCGTTCGTCCAGTCGACGCGCGGGCTTTTCAACTGGCAACCCTGGCACTGGTACATGACTGAATGGAATGCCGACGCCTTTATTAGTGAAAAGGAAATCGAGGCTATTCTGGCCAAGGGTGTCAAGCCGGACATGTTTACCGTTTTCAAGAAAAAGACGGATTCGGGAAGTGTCGTTGAAATGCGGACCAGCGGGAATGGTTTCTACGAAATGACCATCTCGAACCCCTAAATTTTGTAGTTTGGTATCGTGAGAATGTTAACAAGAGCGTTTATAGTCGGCCTTCTTAGTGCGGTAGCCTCCTTGGCTTCTACGGTTGTCGAAGATTCCAAGGCAAGGTTTGTCAAGAACGAAAAGGTCATGGACACGGGCGTTTACCGCTGCCTCGATGATGAGGGAAAGCCCGCTGAAGGCTATACCTTTAATCCGGAATTGGCTGGCTATGAAGACGGTAATGGCATGCCGTTCCGCGTGTTCCGGATAGCAGTCCCCGGGAATAATCGCCCTTCCGTGGCCGTGTCCGATATCAAGACGGTCGCTCTGGACAAGCCGTACTGCAAGAACAAGACCATTAAGTATAGCGGAACGGTCGTGGAAGGCCCGTTCCTCAAGGATGGACTATGGATGGTGGACGTTCGCGTGCCGCTTTATGTAAAACGCGGGAATGCGCCCGCATTGCGTTCCGAGTTCAGGCTGGATGTCGAGTTTGCAGGGAATGCGACGGGAAGGAAACCGGGGGACCGTGCCGTTTCTCGCGTGCAGAACCCGAAGGGGGCCGCACGCTTTGGTGTTGCGGTGGAAGGATTGCGCAAGGCCCTGCGCCGTGAAGCCGCTTCGGAAACGCCCGACGTGAATTACCTGGCGCAGATTTTGGTGGGCGACAAGGATATCGCGACGACGGCGGAAGATGGTTTTTATGCCATAAGCTTTGGCGACGTCCGCATTGCCATGCAGGAATATTCGCGGCAGGGGGACCTCTACGGCATCCCGGTCGAAAAACTGCGCCTGTACGGGGCCAAGCCCGACACCTTGAGCGACAGGGTCCCGGGTGCAGAACTCCGCGCTCCGACACATCTTTTCGAAATCCCCATTCAAGTCAAGGATAAGCAGGGGAACGGCATTTTCGATGATGGGGACAGCATTTTGTTTGTCGGCTACGGCAAGAATATCTGGAAGCGCTGTGACGGCGACGATTCCCTGTTTGAAAATGGCAAAATGGATTATTACTATTCCGTTTCGCCTTTTTCGTATTACCAGTACTTTACTTTAGGCTGGTCGGAGACGGGCAAGGGACTTCGTTCGGACAAGGTCTTGGCGTCTCCTTCGGGCAGTGGCAAGAATATTCCGTGGCTGCGTTACGTGCGTGCCGAGAAAGATGTCATCTTGCGCGACACCTATTTTGGAAAGCCGCTCGATTACGAATCTTCTACAGGAAAGGAATGGTTCTGGTTCTGGCATAGCAGGCTGGATTCCACGACGCTTAGCAACATCGATCTTAGTTCGGGCATGTCCCAGATGACAGACTTGAAAGGCTTGGTGGATGGCGGAAAGCAGTATGCTTCCGTATCGTATTTCCCGCACCGTTCCGTGTGGAGCGACAAGGTTCAGAAAAAAGGGGACCAGACCCCGGCCCAGTTGCTTTCGGATAGTTCTTATGGACACAGGATGTCAAAAATCAATTTTGACTTCCAGATTAACGGTAAAAAGTTCGCCTCTAAAGATGCAAAACTCATTCCCGGAGGAAACTTCCGCATCGACAATCCTGGTTTGAAGAAATCGGGTAACAGCTTCCAGCTGACGATGCTTCCGAACGATGCGCAGTTTGACCGATTTGATGGTTATTCGCTTGCTTACCAATGGAATCCTTCCGTGGAATCGGCGGAATGGCTTTTGCCGGGGCAAGTCTCTGGAATTATCAATATTCCCGTCGGTTCCCAGTCCGATATCCGAGTCATGAAGTTTATCGATTTTAGGCCGGTCGGGCTCCTGAAGGTCACAAACGGAGTCGCGAAGGATAGTGTCGCCTTGTCCGAAGACGTGCGTTACCTGGCCTATAGGGAAAAACAGCCGCGTTCACCCAAGGTGGTTGGCGTTCCGCCCAAACAGCCTGGATTGCTCAGCAATATTGCGAAAATCAATTCCGAAACGGAATACCTCATCATCTCGCCGTACGTTTTTTTAAGCCAGGCTTTGCAGCTGGGCAAATTCCGTTCCGACGGTTCTGCGGTGATGACCAAGCAAACGACGGTCGTGGCCGTTGAAGACATTTACCGCATGTATACGGGTGGCAACCTCTCGCCGATTGCCATTAGGAATTATATCGCTTATGCCTATTCGGTCTGCCCGTCACTCAAGTTTGTTCTGCTTGTCGGATCGGGACATTACGATTACAAGGGTATTGTGGTGCAGGCGAAGAACTTCATGCCTCCCTTCGAAAAAGAGGACGCCGTTATTGAAGACTTTTTTGCGGCCCTGGATTCCGGAGAACTTGTCCAGTATGACGCGTACGATTTGGATATAGCTGTCGGAAGACTCCCGGTCAAGTCGGTCCAGGAAATGAACAATTACCTGAACAAGGTCAAGGAGTATGAACAGGTCGGGAAATACGACCATGGCGTATGGCGTTCCAACATAATCCTGGCTGCTGACGACGCCAAGAACGGCTCGGAAGAGGATGTAACCCCTCATACGCAATACGAAGAAAAGGTGGCTACGCTACTCGACGCCGTGGTTAATCAGTTAAACTTCCGCTGGAACCTCAAGAAGGTTTATTTAATTAACTATAGCTACGATGCCGCAGGGCAAAAGAAAGAAGCGACGAACGATTTCTTGAATATCCTGAATCAAGGGGCGCTCATTACGAATTATTTTGGGCATGGATCCAAGACGGAATGGGCGGCCGAAGGCCTTCTCAAATCGAGCTATATTTCTAGATTGTCCAATAAGGGCCGTTATACGATATTGAACTCTTTCTCCTGTACGGTGGCGCGTTTTGACGAAGGTAAAGGCCGTTCGCTTACAGAAGAATTCCTGGTTGCATCCAATGTGGGTTCGATTGCTTCGGTCGGTGCTACCCGCGAAACGTTCGGTGCGGAGAACAGGGCTTTTGGTACGAACGTGATGGTATCTGCTTTGGGTGAAAGCGGGATTACGTATGGGGAGGCCTACCTGAAAGCGAAAAGGTCTCTTGACCCGATTCATAAGTACTCTTCGACGCGCTACAACAATGAACGGTATGTTTACCTCGGTGAACCGGTTATTCAGATGCCTATGGCGAAAAATCAGATTACGCTTGACCAGACGCTGGATACGCTCAAGGCTTTGGACCACATGAAATTGTCGGGAACTGTTTCTGGCATGAATAATGGGATGATCAACTTGTCCATCCGTGAAGGCCGCGTTAATAAAAAGCTTGGACTTGAGATTATCAATAAAATTACGCATCAGGAAGATTCTATCAACGTCCTTTTTGATGGTGCACTCCTTTATTCCGAAGAGGTTCCTGTACGTGGGGGACGGTTCGAAACGGAATTCGTAACACCGCGAAAAATCAATTTCGGTGATACGGCTGCTGAATTCATCGCTTGGGGCTATTCTGCCAACGAACGCTCCATATCGCGTCTATTCAAGACGGGTATACAGATATCGGGAATGTCGAGCTATGCAGATTCCATCCACGATGATGTTCCTCCGGCGATTAGTATCCAGTCTTGTTATTCAGGCGGCAAGGCGACGACCTTTGCAAACTCGCAGCGTGTAAAATTGCAGTCTCCGGCTTGCTTGCAGGTCGTTATCGAAGATTCGACCGCTCTCGATTTCCGCGAGCAGGCTGACGAAGGCATTTCTTTCGAGGTGGTCGGGAAAGAAACTCCCTATCATCCGTATCCGTATCTTGAACAGACTTCCAAGCGCGCGGTCATCAGGAAGACGTTCCCCGCCCAGAATTACCCGGAAGGAAAATACGAATTCCATGTATACGCTTCGGATGTGCTGGGAAATTCTAGCGACCAGGAATTGTTTATCGAGATTACCGGAGAACTGGAAGAAGGGCTTGTCGACGTGTTCAACGCCCCGAATCCGATGGGCAAGAAGGGGACGACTTTCTATTTCAAGAATTTGGCTGTCGACCGTCCGTCGACCGTGAATATCTTCATCTACAACCAGAACGGTCGTTTGGTGAAGGTCATCAAGAATGCGGTTTCGGGCGTTACCCACTGGGACGGCCGTGATAATCACGGGCGTAAGCTCGCCAACGGCCTTTATCATTACGTTGTTCGTAGCGAAGTCCCCGCGACGGCAGACTTCAAGAAGAGTACTTGGACTAAAAAACAAAAGCTAGTTATATCGAGGTAAAAAATGGATTTGCGTGACAAACCGGGCAAGGTTCAGAAATGTTTGGAGCTTTCTTGTAGGTTTAGACTCATCTTTTTGGTTTTGACGGTTATTTTTTCGGTGACGTTCCTGGCGACGGGCTGGCAGACGATGAGTTCGCTCCCGCTCGGGGCTTCTGAAGCGCTCGGGATGTGGCTTGCCGATTTGGGCGGTGAATCCCTGAACGGCGCGAAGTATCTTGGTGTGGCTGCGATTGCGATGATCGTTCTGTTTTTTGTATTTGGCGGGATCCGTAGCGGTATTGGCGGCCTTGTCGCAGCCGCGCTCTTTGTGGGCTCGCTTGTATTGCTGGACGGTTCCGAGGGAATGCAGCTCGTGTTCCTGGGCGTCTTTGCCGTTGTATCGCTGGCTTTGCTTTTCTTTGCCAAGTTGAGCATCGCCTGCGCTCTGTTCCCGTTTGCGATTGCCTGGATGCTCTTGACGGGCTTTGTTGGCTGGTATCCGATTTCCCCGGCGACACCGTGGCTTGTGTGGGCTGTGTTGAGCGGCGTCGGCTTTGCGTCCGTTGTCGCTTTTGCGCTATCGGCCGGTGGTGAACTGGCGTCCGGTGCTCCGCAGGCAGGGGCCATTGTGAAGGCGGGCCGCAAGATGCTCGCTCCGGTTGCGATTTCTTCGCTGTTGGCCCTGGCGGCCATTACGGTCGATATGGGGAATGCGGCAGGGAAGGAAATCGCGGGTGCCGTGATCCTGTGGATTCTCTTTGTCGTGTGGTTCTTCGGGTTCTTTTTCGGGACGTCGGCGTTCGCCCCGTGGGACCGCCTGCGCTCGGGCAGCCGCCGCGTGCAGATGAAGGACAAGAAGAAGTCTTCCAAAAAGTAAAGCGCGCTCATAAAGCGCGCCGTTTAATGGTGAGGTCGGGATGGCGACGCCCGCCTTACGCGACGCTCGCCTTATGCGATATGGCGCTACTTCGTAGCGCACCTCGCTCGGCTTGGTCATAGGGACAAATAAATTTGTCCCTGCGACGCTCGCCTTATGCGATATTGAGCGACTGCTCGCGGATGCACTCGATCTCGTTCTTGAGCTCGATGGCAAGTGCTGCGATGTCGGCACTCTGGCACTTGGTGCCGAGCGTATTGGCTTCGCGTCCCATTTCCTGAAGGATGAACCCGAGGTTTTTCCCTTGTGCCCCGCCCTTCTTGAGCGCGTCCAGGAACAGTCTGTTATGGCTGTGGAATCGCGTAATCTCTTCGTGGATGTCCAACTTGTCGGCCATGATGCAGGCTTCTTGCAACAGGCGCACGTCGTCGATTTCGCTGTCCTTCATCAGGGCGTCCACGCGTTCTTTGAATTTGACCTTCCAAGTCTCAATGCGTTGCGGGTCCAGGACTTCAACCTTCGCGAGCACGTCTTCCAGGTGGGCGACACGCTTGGTGAGGTCGGCGGCGAGGTTCGCTCCTTCTTTTTCGCGCATGGCGATGACGCCGTCGAGCGCCTTGTCGAGCTCTGCCTTCAGGTGCTTTTCCCAGGCTTCGTTGTCGGCTCCCGCATCGGTAAACTGCAATACTTCCGGAATCGCGAGGATGTGTTCGAGCTTGATTTCGCCCGCGATGCCGTACTTGGCCTGCATGGCCTTGGTGATTTCCACGAACTTGCTCACCGCTGTATCGTTATAGCATACGGGAATGTTCCCGACGTTGCCTTCGCCGAGCGTGATGGAGAGGTTCACCGAGCCGCGGGCGAGTTTGTCCTTGATTTGCGCCTTGAAGTCGTTTTCGAGGTAGGCGAAGTTTTTGGGGATTTTTGCAGAAATTTCGAGGAAGCGGCTATTCACGCTGCGAACTTCGATAACGCAGGTGGTTCCGTTGAGGGTGGATTCGCTCTTGCCGAACCCGGTCATGGAAATGATGGACATGCCTCAATTATAACAATTTTAAAATGGTGTCGGACAGAACTTGTCGATTACTTCTTGCTGATGGTCGCGATGACGTGCTCGGCGCCGAAGTTCGGGATGCCGATGGCGGTGAGGAACTTGCTCAGCGTGTGCTCGCTCTGGAAGTTGATGTTCTCGATGCGGAACCCTTCCTTTTTGCAGAGCGTGTAGAAGTCCTTTACCGTCAAGAGGCGGATGTTCGGTGTGTCGTACCATTCGTACGGCAGTTCCTTGGACTTGGGCATGCGACCGTGGAGCATGAGGCTTCCGCGGGTAGTCCAGTGCCCGAAATTCGGGAACGTGACGATAGCCTTCTTCGCGACGCGCAGGAGTTCGTTCAGGAGCGCCACGGGGTCGCGGATTTCCTGGATGGTGCGGTTGATAATCGCGTAGTCGAAGCTGCCGTCCTTCAAGTCCGAGATGCCGCGGTCGTCCAAGTCGCGCTGGATGACCTGCACGTCTTTTTCGATGCAGTCCAGAATGCCGGTGATGTTCTTCTCGATGCCGAAACCGGTCGCGTTCTTCTTCTTGGCGAGGAAGTCGAGCAAGTCGCCGCTGCCGCAACCAAGGTCGAGCACGTGGCTGCCTTCTTTCACGAGCTTGCCGAGCAACTTGAAGTCGCTCTCCTCGTGGAACACGGGTACCGCCTGCGTGCCCTGCTGCGGGATAATCTTGGAATCGAGGAAGCGCCCCACGGCCTTGCCGAGTTCGCCCACTTCGATGAGGAATCCGTCGTGCCCGAACTGCGTGTCGAGTTCGAGGCTCGTGACCGTCTTGCCCACGTTCAACAGCGCGCTTGTGATGCGGCGGCTTTCGTGCGGTGGGAACAGCCAGTCGGTGGAGAGGTTCACGTTCAGCACCTCGGCGCCTATATCCTTGAACGCGTTCTCGATGCTGCCGTATTCGGTTTCCAAATCGAAGGCGTCGGTCGCGTGCGCGATATGCAGGTAGCTGTTCGCGTCAAAGCGGTCCACGAACTTTTTACCCTGGTAGCGCAGGTAGCTTTCGATGGGCAGGTTCAAATCGAACGGGGTCGAGTACGTGACGGCGTGGCTCTTGTTCTCTTGCGCCTGTGCGCGTTTGAACTTTTGTTCCATGCCGATGGCTGAAAGGTAGGTGATGTGCGCGAGCTTGCGTGCGTTCGCGAGGCCCACGTCGGGCTTTTGCGCCTTGTCGTAATAGTCGCCGCCGTTGAAGTCCGGGTCTTGCGTAATCACGTCGCGCGCCACGACTTCGAATCCGAGCGCCTGGCTCGAGAATCGTGGCGAACTCGCGATGATCACGATTCTCTTCACTTGTTCGGGGTAGTAGATGGCCCACTTCATGGCCTGGAAACCGCCCATGGAGCCGCCCAGCACGCAGTAGAATTCCTTGATGCCGAGCCCGTCGGCGAGTTCCTTTTGCGCATGCACCATGTCGCCGATGGTGATGATGGGGAAGGTGCTGCCGTAGGGTTTGCCCGTGCGCGGGTTGATGGTTGCGGGGCCCGTGGAGCCCTTGCAACCGCCCAAAATATTGCTGCAGACCACGAAGAAGCGGTCGGTATCGATTGCCTTGCCGGGGCCGATGAGTTCGTCCCACCAGCCGGGCTTCTTGTCGTTTTCGGTGTACCAGCCAGCGGCGTGCGCATCGGCGGTCAAGGGCGAGCAAATCCTTCCGTTTTCCAGCACAAAACCGGCCTCGCCATAGTCCTTGACGAAGTCCTTCGGCTCCACGGGGCCGATGCTGGATTTATGCAAATATTCACTCATATGCATAAATATAGTAAAAAGTAATGGAAGGGCATTTATAGATTCCGACTATATCTACCTATGCGTTAAAGCTAGAAGTCGCCAGTCGTAAATGTTCCGAATGCCGAAAAATTGTATATTACACCTATAATATGCCGATTTTTGAAGAAAAGGCGCAAATTGTCCAGTTTCCCAAGTTCCTCGATGAACGTGGGAACTTGAGTGTCGTGGAATCGCAGAAACAGGTGCCTTTCCGGTTTCGTCGTTGTTACTGGATTTATGACGTTCCCGGCGGCGAGCTCCGCGGGAGCCATGCCTTCAAGAACCAGCACGAAGTGATTGTCGCCCTTTCGGGCAGTTTTGATGCCGTGATTCACGACGGCAAGGAAGAAAAGCGGTATTCGCTCTCGCGGTCTTACTACGGGCTCTACCTGCCGCCCATGCACTACCGCACGCTCGACAACTTCTCGACGAACTCCTTGGCGCTCGTGATTTCTTCGACCCCCTATGAGGAAGACGACTACATCTG
This sequence comes from Fibrobacter succinogenes, assembly GCA_902768325.1. Lineage (GTDB taxonomy): Bacteria > Fibrobacterota > Fibrobacteria > Fibrobacterales > Fibrobacteraceae > Fibrobacter > Fibrobacter succinogenes_A. The sequence goes on along the minus strand of CACXKY010000067.1, from coordinate 902 downwards.
GGAACGCGACGAATTTTGCCGGATGAAGTCCGCATGGACTCCGACGCCGCTGCAATATGCGCCTGAGGCTGCTTCGGCAAAGTCGCCGGACTCGGTTTGCGTGGGTGCCCCAGACATCGGTGCCGTGAAGGCCGCGACCATAGACGACTGCGTGTTGATGACGCTCCCGCGCCATAGCGAACGTTCGGGCAGCCTGACCTCGCTTGAAAACTCGAAGGAGATTCCCTTCGACGTGAAGCGGATTTTTTACCTGTACGATATTCCCGGCGGCGAGAACCGCGGTGGGCACGCCCACAAGGAATGCCACCAGATGTTGGTGGCGGCAAGCGGAGCCGTACTACGGCCTGCATGTCCCGCCCGGAGTCTGGGCCGAAGAACTGAACTTCTCTTCGGGCTCCATCTGCCTGGTGCTGACCTCGCACGAGTTTAACGAGAGCGACTACTGGCGCAGTTATGACAAGTATCTCGAATTCAAGAAGGCTTAGATGGCTTGGGTGGAACTGACAGCTGACGAATATGCGAAGGACTTTGCGAGTCCGCACGCCTGTTACTTGCGTGCCGATTTCAATAGGCTGAACGCTGCCAAGGTCGATGCCGTTCGCTTTTTCGCGTACGCTCCTGAAGGCTCTACGTCTGGCTACCGCTTGGGACTTGCCGTAGGGGAGAAGGGCGGTGAATGGATGTCTCCTTACTCTGCACCGTTCGGCGGTTTTGCCTGTGCGAAGGGCGTTGCGATTGACGAGATAGACGAGGCGGTGAAGGCGCTGCCCGCTTTTGTCGCTGCGGCGCACAAAAAATTGCATGTGACGCTTGCTCCGGTATTTTACAGCCAGACCTTCCTGACGAAGTGCGTATCGTCGATGTTCCGTGCGGGCTTTGCCCTGGACTATGCCGACCTGAAC
>CACXKY010000066.1 GCA_902768325.1 Fibrobacter succinogenes | reverse complement strand
CGTACGGGCGTCCACCTGGGAAGCCACCTTGAAGCTGATACGCGTAGGCAGGTTCGCCTTGATGTTACCGGTAATCACCTTCACCGACGGACGCTGCGTGGCAAGCACCAGATGGATGCCCACAGCACGGGCCTTTGCAGCGAGGCGGCTCACGTTCTTCTCGATTTCCTTGCCCGCAACCATCATCAAGTCGGCCATTTCGTCGATAATCACGACGATGAACGCCATGCGGTGGCTGCGGTCTTCTTCGGGCACCTCGTCGGGCAGCTCGCCCGCATCGAACTTCTCGTTGAAGCCATTGAGATTACGCACCTTCGCCGTCGCGAGCACCTCGGTACGGCGGTCCATCTCGTAACAGAGCCACTGGAGCGCCTGGATAGCGACTTCCGGCTTGGTAATCACGGGCGCCAGCAAGTGCGGGATGTTCTCGTACATCTTGAGTTCCACCGCCTTCGGGTCCACGAGAATCATGCGGAGTTCGTCAGGAGTCTTGCTCAAGAGCATGCTCGCCATGAGCGCGTTGATGCAGACGGACTTACCGGAACCTGTCTGGCCCGCAATCATCAAGTGCGGCGCCTTCGCCAAATCCATCGCGAACGGTTCGCCCGAAATGTCCTTGCCAAGCGCCATCACAATCTTGTCGGGACTCGGCTTGAACGCAGCACTCTCGAAGATGTCGCGTCCGTAAATCGTCTGCGTTTTGCGGTTCGGGATTTCGATACCGACAGCGCCCTTGCCCGGAATCGGCGTCAAGATGCGGATGGACGTCGCCTTCAAGGCCATCGCGAGGTCATCCTGCAAAGAACTGAACTGAGAAACCTTCACGCCCGGCCCCGGTTCCACCTCGAAGCGCGTAATCACGGGGCCCGTCTCGCAACCGACCACCTTGCCCTTCACCTTGAAGTTCTCGAGCTTTTCCTCGAGCATGCGGCCGATTTCGTTCAGTTCCTCTTCGGTATAGTCAGCCGGCTGCGGGTCATGCGTATCTAAAATCTCGTCGACCGTAGGAATCTTGTATTCGTCGTAATGCTGCGTCGGGTCCGGTTGCGGAACGCCCGTACTTCCCGAGACCTTCGTCGCCGAAGAACCATCCGACGTCCCGATGCTGTTCGGCGGAACGCACGTCGGGTCCTGATCCACCTCGTCGGCACCGACAATTTCGGGCATAAACGTTTCATCTTCGTCCGTTGCCGGTTCGGCATACACCGTCGCGTCGCGTTCGGCCACCGGTTCTACCGTTGCGCCCGCCACAGCCGTAGGCTCATTCGCCTCTTCCACTTCGCGGCCACGGACCGCGCCCTTCACCACCAGCTTGTTCTGGTGCGCCTTTTCCCAGTTCAGCAAATCGCGGGCACGGCGGATCTCGGCAATCTTGTCCCTGATTTCCTTGATCTGCAGCGCATTCATATTGCGTTCGTTATCGCGCAGCTGCTGTTCCAAGCGTTGGATTTCGGGGTCTTCGCCATCGGCCGGTTCAAAGTCGACATTGCCCGTCCTTGCGGCAACGACCGTTTCTTCTTCAAAGCGGCGATAACCCGGCGGGGCAATCGTCGTCGCATCCGGCGCATAGGGGTTCTCGGCCAAAGCAATATCCACATCTTGCGATGCGCGGTCGCCACCCACGGCGCCCATCAGCCCGCGCTTGACCTTGAACGGCTTGATGTCCGCCTTGTCGCGGATGTTGTAGCCATCCGGAACAGAATAGATGGTACTGTCGTCCACCAGCATGTCCTTCTTGCCGTGAGCCGAGGGAGCCACCTCTTCAACGCCATCAGGGGCTTCCTTCTTGCGGAACAATCCGGCAAACCACTGCGCCGTCTTCACGAGGAACGTGAAATGCCTGGGCCTGAGCCCGAACGAAAGGACCAGAACGAGCGCCAAAATAGTAAGCAAGATAACGAGGGGCGCTACGATCGACACCGTCCCGAACACCGAGACGAAAACATACTGCATAAAGAACTGCCCGAGTACGCCACCGTTAGAGAAAAGCGTTTCGCGTGAAAGACCCGTCATCCCGTAGGACTTCAGCGAAAGCAGGCACGAAAGGTCGAGCGTCAAAAGCGTCATGCCGATGCAGAAGCTGAGCAAACGTTCGCGCAGGTTATCCAGGGCAATAAAGAGCCCCCACAGCACAAGCGCCAACGTAAAGAAGATTACCGGAAGGCGGCCGAAGAAAAACGTAAACGTGTCGGGAATCATCTTGCCGAAAAAAGGTCCAAGCCAGTTGCCTTCCGACCCACTGTAGACGGAACTGATACAACCGAGCAACAGGATAATGCCTACGGCAAATAAAAACCAGCCGGAAACAAGCCAAAAGAACGAATTTTCGGCACTATTTCCCGATTCTGCCCCTGTTTTACCCTTTTTTTTCGTCTTTCTTTTCTTATCCGCCAAAATACGCTCCTTAAAAATTCCTTACAAAAATATAGATTATGTCCTTTTATTATAATTTGATTATGCAGAAAAAAGTATCTAAAAAAATAAAGAAATTTTCTGTCGGCGTAAGCATCTCTGCAATGCTCGTTTTCGTCATTCTTTTCTTAGGCAACGTCCAAGACCCGAATGTCTATTTTGCGAAGTCCGGAGCCGAATCCCTCGAGTACCTTTTTTACGATCTCTTTTTCAAGACCAGAACCGGTAAGATTACAGACACCAACAAGGACAACAACGTCGTCGCGGCCGACAACTACGACCCGAACATCCTTATCGTCGACATCGATGAACCTTCGCTCACGAAACTCGGCCCCTATACCACCTGGGAACGCGACTTCCACGCCAATGTGACCAAGAACTTGACCGAAGGGGGCGCATCCGCGATCGGCTTCGATATCATGTTCAAGACGGCTGATTTCGGCAAGAAGAAGACCGACAACAACATGGTCCTCATCAACCAGCTCAAGGAACAGAACGCCCTGATCCTCGTGAACGATTCCGCCGTCATCGAAGGAACGCATTCGTTCTTCAACTACGATTCCATGCTGGTCACCGCCATCAAGCAGAGCGGAAACACCATCATGTGCTACGACTTCGGCGAATGGGGCAACTACAAGCACGAATCGCAGTGGAGGCCCATCAGCTCGCTGGACTGGGCGAAATCCATCGGGTTCGGCTCCACGTTCAGCCTCAAGCAGGTCGACCATCCTGAACATATCGAAAGCAAGGACCTCCTGGACAACATCTTCCCCGAAATCGCACACGCGAGCAAGTTCATCGGTTCCGTAAACGCCTACCCCGACGAAGACGGCGTCGTCCGCCACGTCACCATGCTTTACCGGTTCCCAAACGTCGACCTCAACGATTCGCTTACGGAGAAAGACGTCCACATCTATACGACAATGTCGTTGATGACCGTCTTGCACCTTTACCGCCAGAAGCCCGAGAACGTCGTCATCAAGATGGGCAGCTACATCGACATCGGCAAGCCCTTCGGCGTGTACCGCGACGAAAACGGGGAACTCCAGACTACCTTCCCGCGGTTCACCTACCCCATGTTCACTTCGCTCCAGAAGAAGCTGAAAGCCGGCGCCGAAAAGATCCGCAATGCGCCCAAGAGCAAGCGCAAGGCCGAATTCATCGACGTATCGTCCAAGATTATCGCGGTCAAGGACGAAGACGGCGAGCTCTCCTTCGAAATCTTTGAAGGCCAGACCGTCTCGGACAGGTTCGTCGAGATCATCCAAAACATGGATGCGAAGGTATTTGACGAAATCAAGGGCTTTGAAGAAAAAGAAATCGACGAGAACATCACCCTGAAAAGGGACTCCCTCGACGAGAGCCATTTCGTGCTCACGGATACCGAGGAAGACGACGACATCACCATCACCCCCTTCGTCGTCACCACCATCCAGGCTTACGCCGACACGCTCAAGAACCTTGAACCCGGCCATCGTGCGCATCTCGCGATGGACATGGACATCCGCTACGACTATAATAAGAAAGCCTGGAAGTCCAACATGGTCATCTTGAGTTCCGACGTGCTGCATGACATTCTCGAAACTCCCAACGAAAAAATCGAGAGCCTCAAGAATGGCGAAGAACTGCGTTTCGGTAACGTGAAGCGGATTCCCATCGACAAGTACGGGCGCTACCTCGTGAACTACCAGGGCCGCTACAACACCATCGACGCCCAGAGAAGCTTCCAGCACCTTTCCTATTACGATGTCCTCAAGCACCGCGTCGACCCGGGCTTCTACCAGGGCAAGACATTCATCCTCGGTTCTGCCGCGGCGGCCATGTTCGACTTTGTGTCGGGCCCGCACGAAGAACATTACCCAGGCGTGCTCGTGCACTCCACCATCTTGCAGAACATCCTGAACAACCAGTTCATCGTATTCCTGCAGGAGCACTACCAGCAGGTCATTGTCATCCTCCTCGCCATCATCTGTACCTTCATCGGGCTCTACATCAGGAGCTACATCGCGATTTCGTTCGCCTTGGTCCTGATGTTCACCTACACCATCGTCGCGTACTTCTACTTCGTCAACGGCACCTATATCGGCGTTTCGAAGCAGTTGCTCACCATCTTGCTCACAACCATTTCCGCCCTGATTGTCCAGTTCTACTTTGAATCCAAGGAAAAGAACTTCTTGAACAACGCGTTCAAGCAGTACATCTCCCCCGAACTTATAGATGCGATGGTGACCAACGAAATCATGCCGACCCTCGGCGGATCCAAGTCGAACATCACCGCCTACTTTACCGATATCGCCAGTTTCTCCACGTTCTCCGAAAAAATCGGCGACCCGAGTAAGTTGGTCGACCTGCTGAATGAATATTTGACCGCCATGACCGATACGTTGCTCAGCAACAAGGGTACGCTCGACAAGTACGAAGGTGACGCCATCATCGCGTTCTTCGGAGCGCCCATGCCGCTCGAGAACCACGCGCAGAGCGCCTGCAATACGGCTATCGACATGCAGAATACGCTCAAGAAACTCCGCAAGAAGTGGAAGAACGAAGGCGACAAGTGGCCGGAAGTCGTGCACAACATGCACATGAGAATCGGTATCAACTCGGGCGACATCGTGACGGGCAACATGGGTTCGTCCATGCGTAAGAACTACACCATGATGGGCGACGCCGTGAACTTGGCCGCCCGTTTGGAAAGTGCCGCCAAGCAGTACGGTGCGTACATACAAATTAGTGAAGACACGCAGAGCCACCTCGAAGAAGGCAAGTACATCTACCGTTCTCTCGATACCATCCGCGTGGTCGGCAAGAGCAAGCCCGTCAAGACGTTCGAACTCCTGGAACGTACCGGCTGCGATAACGAATCCATGTTGCGCAAGCTCGTCGAAATCTGGGAGAAGGGCCGCGAAGCCTACCTCCGTATGGAATGGGACAAGGCGAAGTCGCTCTTCATGCAGTGCCTCGATTACGAGCCGCACCTGCCGGAACACGACCCGGGCAGCAAATCTTGCCCGAGCCTTGTCTACATCAAGCGTTGCGAGAACTACAAGCTGAACCCGCCCGTACCCGCAGGCGAAACCTGGGACGGCGTGTTCATCGCTACGAGTAAATAGACTGGATCCTTCGACAGGCTCAGGATGACACTACGTGTCAATTGAGTTCCATATTGTCGATCAGGCGGGTCTTGCCGAAGAAGGCGGCCACGAGGATTACGAAGCGGTCATCGGGACGCAGCACGCCGTTGATCTTCTGCAGCGTTTTCTGGTTCACGACTTCCACGTACTGTACCTGACCGCGGTTCGCCAAGATGGACTTGATGACAAGATCGCGGAGGACGGCAACGCGCTGTTCACCCTTGTCAAAGACTTCCTTCGCCTTGCGGAGGCCATCGCTGATGCTCAGGGCCTGGGAACGTTCCAAATCGGAGAGGTACTCGTTGCGGCTAGAAAGGGCGAGCCCCGTCGAGTCGCGCACGATCTTTACGCGGTGGATCTGGATGTCGAAATTCAAGTCGCGGACCATGCGTTCGATGATGAACACCTGCTGGTAATCCTTTTCACCGAAGTAGGCGTGGTTGGCACCGGTAATCAAGAAGAGTTTGGCGACAACGGTAAGCACCCCGCGGAAATGGCCCGGGCGGTAAGCGCCGCAGTACAGGCTTTCGAGGGATTCGTCGCGAATCAGCGTGAGCGGGTCGCCTTCCGGGTACATTTCTTCGTTCGTCGGGGCAAAGACAAAATCGGCTCCGATGGATTCGGCAAGCTTCGCGTCGGCTTCCAAGCGCTTCGGATACTTGTCCAGGTCTTCGTTTTTGCCGAACTGGATGGGGTTCAGGTACACGCTGACCACCGTCACGTCACATTCTGCCACGGAGGCCTTGATAAGGGCAGCATGGCCGTCGTGCAGGGCCCCCATCGTGGGCACGAGTCCTATAGATTTACCCTGCCTGATGCAGGGTTTCAAAACGGTACGGAGTTCATCAATCGTATGGATTACTTGCATTGCTTTACCTTTCTTTTCCTTCAGGAACAAAGTAAGTCGTCTGGTGCGGGCATTCCGCAATCGCGTCCAGAACCATCTGGAGGTGGTTCTCGTTATGGACAAAATCAATGTTATCCGTGTTGATAATCAACACCGGGGCATCCTTGTAATGCCAAAAATGGTGGTCGTAACGGGCCTGCAGATCTTTCAGGTAATTGCCTTCAATCGCCTTTTCCATCGCCCTGCCGCGCTTTTTCACGCGTTCCAGCAACGTGGGAATGCTCGCCTGGAGGTAAACGACCAGGTCGGGTTTGGGCATGTCGTGGCTTAAGGCCTTCGAAACCGTCTCGTACATCGCGTATTCGCTGTCGTTGGTCAGGTTCTGCGCCGCAAAGATCTGGTCCTTGTCGTACGTGTAGTCGCTTACGAGCAGGTCATGGAAGAGGTCGCTCTGGAGCGCCGAATTCTGCAACTGCTTGTGGCGGTCGAGCAAGAAGAACAGCTGGGTCTGGAACGCGTACGCCTCTTTATTCTGGTAGAATTTTTCCAGGAACGGGTTTTCTTCGTAATTTTCCTCGATGCAGAAGGCATTCCAGCGTTCAGCGATCAAACGGGCCAGGGACGTCTTCCCCACCCCGATAACACCTTCAATAGCCAAGAAATGGACACCTTTTTCGGTCAGCATTACGGTTCCTCCCCTGTAATGGTGCGGAACGGGATCTTCCCTTCCCGTGAAAGCAGGTCTGAGAGCAAAACCTTGACCGACGTGCCGCTCAAGGGATCTTGCCAATCTGGAGCAATATCGTTCAACGGAACAAGTACGAACTGCCGGTTCGGAATCTCCACATGCGGGAGGGTCGGACGGCCAGCCATGGTCTTGTTGCCAAAATAAAGCAAATCCAGGTCAATTTCGCGTGAATTCCAATGGCCGCGAGGTTTGCGACCCAACAAAAGTTCGGAACCTTTCAAGTAGTAGAGCAGGCCTTCCGGAGTTCCGGAATACCAGAAACTGACGACCTGGTTAAAATAGGGTCCCTGCCCCTCCGGACCGACTGGAGGAGTCTCGTAGATAGGACTTTCGAGCCAGCCACCGCGTGCAATACGGCGGAGCATGTCCCGACCTTCGCTCAGGCGTTTAGAACGCGGAGCAAGGTTACTACCCAGGGCGATAAATACTCGTTCCAAAGATTCCACGTTATTAATATAGATATTCATGGGGACCGGGAACCTCGGACGGGGGAAAAAGGCGAGCGGAACCCCCTTGAAAAGTTTTTTTTCTAAAAAATTTTCGCCACCCCCCTTTTTTTTATGACAAAAAAGACTTTTTTATCTATCTTATGAACATCTCCCCGGTGAAAGGGGTTCCTGATTTTCCAATCACATATTCTTTTCTCAGCGGACGCTTTTTTGTCCCTGACAAACAGTTTTTATTTTCCCCCAAAAAATCTTCACAAAAAAAGTTTGTTATAAAAATCAAATACAACATAAAAAGGATATCCACAGTGCCTAGAACAAAGAAGACCGCAGACACCGAAAATGAAGTTGTAGTCGAAACCGAAATTGCAGAAGACGCCGCTCCTAAAAAGAAGCGCGGACGCCCGGCCAAGAAACAGGCCGATACCGAAGTCGAAAAAACAAAGGAAGCTCCCGCCGCCGCTCAGCCAGCCCCGAGTGAAAAGCCCAAAGAAGCCGCTCCTGCCGATGTTCCGGCAAGCACCGCCACCAGCGCCGCAGATGCCGCTCCCGCTGAAGCGATTAAGCCCGCCGCCCCGGCCGATGGCGCCAATGCCGCCCCTGCCCAGAACGAGCAGGGCAACAAGCCCCAGTTTCGCAACAATCAAAACAACCAGAATAACAACGGGAACAATCAGGGCAACCCGAACAACAACGGCAACAACCAGAACCGTTTCAACAACCAGAATCAGAACAATCAAAATCAGAACAATCAAAATCAGAACAACCAGAATCAGTACAACCAGAACAATCAGAACAACAGGTTCAATAAGTTCAACAAGTTCAAGAACCGCCACAACAGGAACCTCCCTCAGGACGATTTCCTCGACGAAACCATCCAGCTGCCGCCTCCTGACCCCGAAAAGGTGGCCGCGGCCAAGGCCAAATGGAAGGAACTGCGCGGTCTCCCGATGTTCGAATTGCAGCGCCAGGCCGAAGAACTGGGCATCGCCGATTTCAAGAAGATGCGCAAGCAGGCGCTCGTCTATAGCATTTTGAGTGCCATCACCGGCGAAGACTGCCCCATCTATACCGAAGGCGTCCTCGAAATCATTCCGGACGGCGGTCACGGATTCCTGAGGAACCCGGAACACAACTACCTCGCCGGCCCCGACGATATCTACATCAGCAAGAACATCATCCGCCGTTACGACCTCAAGATGGGCGATACCATCACCGGTCAGGTGCGCCAGCCGCGCGAAGGCGAAAAGTATTTTGCGCTTCTCCGCATCGACACGGTCAACTTCGAGTTGCCCGAAAAGACGAAGCGCCGCGTGTCTTTCGAATACCTGACGCCGATCCACCCGATCGAACGCCTGAACCTCGAATTCGACACCCAGGAATACAGCACGCGCTTGATGAACCTCTTCACCCCCATCGGCAAGGGCCAGCGCAGTATCGTGCTCGCTCCGCCGCGTACCGGTAAGACGGTCCTGTTGCAGAACGTCACGAAGGCCATCACGGCGAACCATCCCGAAGTGAAACTCATCGTGCTTCTCATCGACGAACGCCCCGAAGAAGTGACCGAAATGCGCAAGCTTATCGACCGCCTCAAGGAAGAAGGCAACGCGCGCGGTAACAACATCCAGGCCGAAGTGCTCGCCTCTACGTTCGACGAAGAACCGGGACGCCATATCAAGGTGGCAAGCCTCGTGCTCGAAAAGGCGAAGCGCCTCGTGGAACACGGCAACGACGTCGTCATCTTGCTTGACTCCATCACGCGTTTCGCCCGTGCGAACAACATCGCCATTCCGCATTCCGGAAAGATTCTTTCGGGCGGTGTGGACGCGAACGCCATGCAGCTCCCCAAGAAGTTCTTCGGTGCCGCCCGTAAGATTGAAAACGGCGGAAGCCTCACCATCATCGGTACGGCCCTCATCGAAACGGGCAGCCGCATGGACGAAGTGATTTTCGAAGAATTCAAGGGTACGGGCAACATGGAACTCGTGCTCGACCGCCGTATCGCCGAAAAGCGCATCTGGCCGGCCATCGATATCTTCAAGTCCGGCACCCGCAAGGAAGAACTCCTGCTCACCGAAGAAGAAATGCGCCGCGTCTGGGTACTGCGCCGTTACCTGCAGGACATGACCACCGTGGAAATCATGGAGTTCATGCGCGATAAGCTCAAGCTCTTCAAGACGAATACGGATTTCCTGAATTCGATGAACGGATAATGGTTATTGGTCATTGGTTATTGGTCATTGGTCATTAGTCATTAGTCATTAGTCATTAGTTTTTAGTTAAAAAAGGATTGTTCTTATGAACCAGAAAATTTTCTTCGCCGGTATCGGCAACATGGGCGGAGCCATCCTCCGCGGGCTTTTAAACGCCAAAGTCGACCCCAAGTCCATCTTCTTCTTCGACCCGAACGATGCCGCGGCCAAGGCCATCACCGACCTGGGATGCGTCCGCGTCAAGAATTTCGCTGAAGGCGTCAAGAAGGCGGACATCTCGTTCCTCTGCGTGAAGCCCCAGATTTTCAAGATTGTCGGCACCGAATGGAAAAACGCCGTCAAGACCATCAAGACGACCAAGACGTTCATCAGCATCATGGCCGGCGTGGCCCGCAAGAACCTCGTCGATGTTCTCGGCGCCAAGAACCAGGTGCTCCGCGTGATGCCGAACTTGCCGCTGACTGTCGGCAAGGGCACCGTGGCGCTCGCCACGGACGGCGTCAATGAGGCCACCCTCAAGGTCGCCGAAGAAATCTTCGGTAATATCGGGGTCACCTGCCGCGTCGCCGAATCGCTCATGGACGCCGTCACCGGACTTTCCGGTAGTGCCCCTGCCTACGTCTTCGAGTTCATCGAAGGCCTTACCCGCGGTGGCGTCAAGGCCGGCCTCACCCGCGATGTCGCGCTCAAGCTCGCCCTCGGTACCATCGAAGGCAGCGTCGAACTCGTCAAGCAGTCGGGCAAGAGCCCGAGCGACCTCTGCGCGATGGTCTGCTCCCCCGCAGGTACGACGATTGCCGGCGTGAACGCGCTTGAAGAAGGCGCCTTCCGTTCGAGCCTGATCAAGGCCGTCGTCGCCGGCACCGAACGCAGCAAGGAGCTGGGAAAATAGTTAGTTGGTCATTGGTAGTTAGTCATTAGTTATTAGTTAAATAATCGCGGCGAAGCCGCCAAGCTAAAACCAATGACCATTGACCATTGACTAGTGACCCAATTCATTAACTATGTCCCCGATCGATTTTTTCACTAAGGAAACGGCAACGTCCTCGTTCATCCTGGACGTCCTTTCCTCCGTGAACTATGCGGTCGTGACCCATACGGAACCCGCGCCCCTGAACGAGCTTTCCTCGATCGTCATCTGGGACCTCGATTCCTTTACCTCTCAAAATATCCAGGCGCTCGCCGCCCTCCGCGTCCAGAATCCGGATTCCATGATCCTCGCCTATGCCGAGGATACGGAACGCTATGCGGAGATTCCGACCAACCTGTACGACACCATCCTCACCGTCGAATCGCTGCGCCTGCACCTGATGAGCAAAATTACGAGGCTCAAGGAAATCTACAATGCGCGCCAGATTTTCCGCGAGAGGATGAGCCACCTGGTCGGCAAGAGCGAAGCCATGCAGAACCTCCGAAAGACGGTGGAACGCGCCATCTTGCACACCGGTCCGGTACTCATCCAGGGCGAATCGGGCGTCGGCAAGGACTTGATCGCCCGCGCCATCGCCTGCGTTTACGACAAGTTCGTGACCGTGAACTGCAGCGCCATCCCGGACACGCTTTTTGAAAGCGAACTGTTCGGACACACGCGCGGTGCCTTTACCGGAGCGCAGAACGAGAGGATTGGCCTTTTCGAAGACGCGAACGGCGGCGCCATCTTCCTCGACGAAATCGGGGATATGCCGCTACAGGCGCAGGTGAAATTGCTTCGCGTCATCCAGAACCACGAAATTCGGCCCATCGGTGCGAACAAGACGCGCCATATCGACGTCCGCATCATCGCCGCCACCAACCGCGACCTCAAAGAAGAAATCCGCGAGAAGCGTTTCCGCGAAGACCTCTATTACCGTCTGAACGTCATCCCCATGCAACTTTCGCCGCTCCGTGAACGCAAGGAAGATATCGAGGACCTCGCGAACTACTTTATCCATCAGTACGCCCCGGCCGGAGAACCCTACAAGCTTTCCGACGGCGCACTTCAAAAACTGCAGGCGCACAGCTGGCCGGGCAACATCCGCGAGCTGGAAAACACCATCCAGCGCACGCTCTGCTTTACCGACCCCGGGATTATCAACGCTAGCGACCTCCAGATTGACGAAGCAGACCCGCACCACGGAAAATCCTTGAGGTTCTCCGACAACGGCATCGCCTACCCAGCCGCAGACAACTACGACGAATTCCGCGAAAAGCAGCTGGACGAAGAAAGGGAATTCCTGAAAGCGAAAATCCGCGAAAGCAACGGTTCCGTCAGCGCCGCCGCCGAAAAAATCGGGATGCTCCGCACCGCGCTCTACAACCGTCTGGGTAGACTCGGCATCAACACGAAGGACATCCGCTAGATTCGCGGCTTTCCTAAAAGCAACTTACATTCCAAAAAATCTAGAACCGCTCGACCTTTAGGCCCTTGGAGCGCAAGAGTTCTATAACGTTCTGCTTATCGAGTACGAGGTGCGCGGCACCGACCACGATGAACACGCTGCGGTCTTCCGAGAGGAAGTTCACTATCGATTCCGCCATTTTCACATTGCGGTCCGTATAGATCCTCTTCTCGACGCCTTCCTTGATGCTCTTGTCCGATGCAGAAGGCTCGCCGACTTCCTCGTTCATCACACGGCGCAAAAGTTCGTCGTCACCGGTTTTCCAGGCGCGCACCATCTGCGCCACCATGGAATCCAGCGACGCAATTTCTTTCAGAGTCGTCTTCAAGTAGTATATTCCCGAAGAATCCGAATCGTCCACATCCGAAAGCGCGCCGACTTGCTCTTCGGCCGTTTCCAAACTCAC
>CACXKY010000065.1 GCA_902768325.1 Fibrobacter succinogenes | reverse complement strand
GGGGGAATGAGAACTTTTAAATAAATGTGGCGTAGAGGAGCAGGGCTACGCCCGAGAATGCCATAACGAAGTTGGTGAAGAAAGTGTTGCTGCAGAGGTCCTTTCTTATTTGTTTAATCATTTGTTTTGCCCTTCCCTTGATGACCTTAATATAGATTAGCGGAACACCTGTTTCAAGTATTACAAATCACACTGCGATAACAGTCACAAAGTGTCAAAAAACTTACTAAAATCCCGAAAATCCGGTCAACTCCAAACGGCCTAAAAACCATATATCGAACTACACTTGGATTTACATACAAAGTAACAAATCATAAGTCTTCAACGGAAAAGCGGCCCCTCAAAGAGGGACCGCTTTCTTAGGGGAATGAGAAAGATCTATGTAAGTGCGGCGTAGAGGAGCAGGGCTACGCCCGAGAATGCCATAACGAAGTTGGTGAAGAAGGCGTTGTTGCAGAGGTCTTTTTTAATCTGAGTCATCATGTTATCCATCCCTTGATGACTTTAATATAGATTAGCGAGCCCCCTATTCCAAGTATCACAAATCACACTGCGATAACAGTCACAAAGTGACGAAAAACTTACGTTCTTTACGGCGTTTTCTCCTCGATTTTCACCACCGGTTCGTCCATCATTTTCTCTGCGATAACTTCGGGCGTTTCCTCGGCAATGGCGGCGTTCGATTCCTCGGGCATCCACGGCTTGTCGAGGCTCTTTTCCCAAGAAACCGTAGGTGCCGCAACAGCCTCGTGCGAGGTGTCGACGATGGGGAGACCCAGGAGTTCGCGGGCGCGGTTCAAGGCGGCATCGATGTTGCCGAGAGCGTTTTCTTCGCCGAGCTGGTTCAGGACGCCGGCACGGGTCAGCGCCACCACAGGCTGGGCATGCACGCCACTGAGCAAGAGCTGCGTCCCTTCGCGGTTGCAGCGGTTGAGCAAGTCCTCGATCATCTGGATACCGGCGGCATCGATGCTCGAAACACTGCGCATACGCAAGATGAGGATCTTCGGCTTGTCGGAAATGCGGGCCATCGTGTCCTTGAACTTGTCGACCGCACCGAAGAAGAGCGAACCGGCGAGTTCGTAGACCACCACACCCTTCGGCACCTGGCGGCTGAGCTCGTTGTGGGCGGCTTCCTCGTCGTCTTCCTTGAGGGCCTCGGTGACCGTTTCCATCTCGGAAACGTCGCTCATGCGCTTGATGAACAGCACCGCGGCCAGCAGCACGCCGACTTCGATAGCCACCGTAAGGTCGATAATCACGGTCAAGAAGAACGCCACCAACATCACGATGACGTCGCTCTTGGGCGCCTTGAACATCTTGATGAAGCTGCGGTAGCCGCACATATTGAAAGCCACCTGGAAAAGCACGGCAGCGAGGGCCGCCATCGGGATCATTTCGGCGTACTTGCCGAGCACGAGCATAATAAGCAGGAGTACAACCGCGTGGACGAGGCCCGAAATCGGGCTCACGGCGCCGTTACGGATGTTCGTCGCGGTACGGGCAATCGCGCCCGTGGCAGGGATACCGCCAAAAATCGGGGAAAGGATGTTCGCCACGCCCTGGCCGAAGAGTTCGGTGTTGGAACGGTGCTTGGTAGAGGTCATACCGTCGGCCACGACCGCCGAAAGGAGCGACTCGATAGCGCCAAGGATGGCGATCGTCAAAGCCGGCTGGAACACCTTCTGCATCATCTCGAGGCTGATATTCGGCAAATGCGGCATCGGGAAACCGGTCGGGATGTGGTTCTTCATGCCGATGGTCACCACGCCGTGGCCGGTGACCGGGTCGTCCCAGCCGAGGACCTTCACAAGCACAGTCGCCACGATAATCGCGATGAGGGAGCCGGGCACCTTGGTGGTGATCTTCGGCCACAAGATGCAGACGGCGAGGGCCACGAGACCCACGATTACAGCATAGACGTTCACGGTGTCGAAAGAGGAGGCGTAAAGCTTGATCTTGCCGATGGCGTCGGCCGGGTCCTTCGAGAGGAAACGAAGCCCGAAGAAGTTCGGGACCTGGCCAAGCGCGATGATGATGGCGATACCGGCGGTAAAGCCGACCGTCACGGGGAACGGGATGAACTTGATGATGGCGCCGAACTTGGCAAGGCCGAAGATAATCAGGAGAATACCCGCGAGGAGTGTCGCGGAAGCGAGGCCGTCGTAGCCGTACTGGCTCACGATGCCGTAGACAATCACGATGAAGGCGCCCGTGGGACCGCCAATCTGGAAGCGGCTACCGCCCAGGAAGGAGATGGCGAAACCCGCGATAATGGCTGTGTAGAGGCCCTGTTCCGGACCCACGCCGGAAGCGATGGCGAAAGCGATAGCGAGCGGAAGCGCAAGGATGCCCACAATGACACCCGACATGAGGTCGCTAACGAAATTTTTCTTGTTATATCCCCTGCGGACCGTACGGAACAGTTCCGGGGTGACAGTCGTCTTTACGCCTGCAAGGAAACTCTTGAGGGATTCCTTGGCATGAATATTCTGCATTTGGGCCTACTCCTTCTATGGGCGCGCCCAAATTTAGAAAACTTTACAATACCCGTTAAGGGGGAGGAAGAAAAAAGTAATGAGCTAGAGCAGGCCCTTCTTCGCGGAGCGCATCAGGTTCTTCACCTGCTTATTGCTGAGCTGGGGAACGTCGGCGTCGCGTTCACGGCGGGACTTGGGCGCACATTCCTCGCAGAAGTACTTGATGACCGTGCCGAAGCTCGCGGCTCCGTTGCCAAGGTCGGTCTGACGCGTACGGTAAGAACGCACCAGGGCTTCCCTGTGACATTTATCACACACGCCCATCTTCGGGGCGGCAGGTTCGTGGCGCTTTTCCTTTTTCGATCCGTTCTTGTCGTCGTCCATGGCCCAGGCACGTGCGCTGGCCGCATTCTTTGAAGCGAAATGATCGTCAAACAGGCTCATATTTTACTTCCCTTTTCTTGTTATTAATTACTTCATCGTCTCTAATATACAATCTTGTAAAAACAACGACAGCAGCGTGAGGCACAAAGACGTCGGTTTCGCTTGGTCGGAATAGAGGCTGCGCGCAAATTTGCCCCTTTCGGCCTGCATTTCCTTGAATTTTTCGGCATGGGCCTCGAAATCCAGGATGCGCACGCGGTCGGGCGCCTTCGACACAAAGCTCCGAATGGACTCGTTCAAGGCGCATACCTGGCCGTCTATTTCCGGCAGCAGGTCCTTGGGCACCGTCACGAAGTCCAGGTAGGACTGGGTCTTCTTGAGAATTTCGTCGACAAGGGCGGCATAGTTCGCGGCCACCTTCTCCGCATTCCCCGCCTCGCGTTTCATCTCGTCGAGACCGAGCCCCAAAACGATACGCCCTGCCTGCTTGCCGATAATGTCGGAAGAGGCCCGGGAAAGAAGCTGGGGTATGGAGGGGAGCGCCGGGGCATTGACTGAAAACTGCATGGGCCGGTTGGGCCTGCGACAAAGGAGCAATTCCACGCAACGCGTGGCGGCCTCGCCCTGCGGGCCAAAGAGCCCATCACCTATAATTAAAATCCTATTTTCCACACTGATAATCTACTCTTTATTGCCCGGCTTGACCACCTTGAGGACCCAATAATCTGCTTTTTTTTCTCTAAAAACGACCTTATTGCCGTCCGCGACAAGGCTCCCGGGGACATTTTCTATAGGCGAGCCCTCGTCGAGCCAGATTTCCAGTTCGCGGTCGCAAGGGTATCCCGCCATCACAAGCCTGGAGCGCGACGCGTTCAAGGGGCACTTGACGCCGCGAAGGTCCAAAAGGCTCGGAAGTTCGGCCTGCAGCGACGCGGGCAGCGGCCTTGTACGGAGGGATTCGCAAAAGCTTACTATTTCTGGACAATGCGCTACCGGATCCGCAAGCCAAATATCGAGGGGACCGTCACAAGCCTTCGCGAGGACGACGCGCGAAAGGGCCACGCCCGGCAGAACGACCTCGCCCGTACAGCGCCTGAACCATTCCGCACAGGCATACGAGACAAGCTCCTTCAGGGCGTCCCCGAAATTCGGTTTTCCGCTATTGGCATCTATCCACCGGGCTATGGGAGATATATCCATCCTTTTTATCCTCTTTGTAAACCTACAATCTAATTACATTGTGTCTAAAAATCGCTCAAAAAAAGCATTTTCCCCCTTAAAAATGCAAATTTTTAAATTTCACACATTTTTACGCAAAAAACATAGCAAAGTCGCTCTAGGGTTTCTATATTTGGCGCCAAGCATTCAATTATGCAAAGGTTTTTGATAGAATGAGTACTGTTCTTCTCTACGCAATGTTCGTAGTTTATGTAATCGCCGGTGTCGGTTTGGTGATTTACGGCTTTAGCTGCTACTACAGCATCTACCTGTTCCTCAAAAACAGCCGCAAAACCAGGCTTGCCGACCGCAAGAGGATCCTTCAGTTCTATCGCGAGCATTCCATCAACGAACTGCCGCAGGTCACTACCCAGCTCCCCGTCTTTAACGAAGCCAACTGTGTCGAACGTCTGCTCGAGGCCGTCTGCGCCATCGACTACCCGAAGGACAAGCACGAAATCCAGGTTCTGGACGACTCCACCGATGAATGCTACGAAGTGGCCAAGAAGAAGGTGGAAGAACTCGCTGCACGCGGTTACGATATCAAGCTTATCCACCGCACGAACCGCTCCGAATTCAAGGCCGGCGCCCTCAAGGAAGCTATGGCCGTCGCCAAGGGCGATTTCCTCGCGATTTTCGATGCCGACTTCGTCCCCGAGAAGGACTTCCTCCTCAAGACCATCCCCTACCTGGTGATGGACGAACAGATTGGCCTGGTCCAGGGCCGCTGGGGCCACCTGAACCGCACCGAATCCGGTTTGACTCTCGCCCAGTCCATCGGTATCGACGGACACTTCGTGGTGGAACAGTCCGCCCGTAGCTGGGGCAAGCTCTTCATGAACTTCAACGGTACCGCCGGCGTGTGGCGCAAGCAGGCCATCTATGGCGGTGGCGGCTGGGAAGGCGACACGCTGACCGAAGACATGGACCTTTCTTACCGCAGCCAGCTCGCCGGATGGAAGATGAAGTTCGTGTTCGACGTGATCGTTCCGGCCGAACTCCCCAACGACATCAACGCTTTCAAGGCTCAGCAGTTCCGCTGGGCAAAAGGCTCCATTCAGACAGCCATCAAGATTCTGCCGCGCGTCCTCAAGTCCAAGGTCCCGCTGCGCGTCAAGATCGGAGCCATCCTCCACACGACACACTATTCGATTCACCCCTGCATGCTCTTTACGGCACTCTGCGCATGGCCGCTGCTCGCCTTCTTTGAACCGGTCGCACACATCCCGGGCTGGGGCTACACCATCGGTTTCGGCTTTATTTTCCTCGCCGCTATCGCTCCCTCTGTTCTTTACTTCGTTGCACAGCGCTGCTCCGGCTATACCGGTTGGAAGATCCGCCTGCTTAGCCTCCCCATCCTCATGGCTCTGGGTGTGGGCATCGCCGTGAGCAACTCCCGCGCCGTATTCTCCGCCGTCCTCGGCACCAAGGGCAGCTTCGTCCGCACCCCGAAGAGCGGTGGCTCGAAGAAGAAGGCCAAGAGCCACTACGCCCAGAAGTTCCCGTGGCAGGCCATTCTGGAACTGGGCGTGGGCGTCTACTGCATCTTCGGTCTTTTGGAATACATCGGTGCGCAGAAGTTCATTATCGGACCGTTCCTCGCCCTCTATGCGGTCGGTTTCCTCTCCGTGGGCGTGCTTAGCTTCATGCACTTCATCAGCAACCTCTTCGAAATCCACAAGGTCCGCAAGGAACACGGAAACGTCGAAGCCCAGGAAGCCTAAGATTCCTAAAAACGATTTTCATGACGTCCGCCTAGGCGGACGTTTTTTGTTGCCTCGTGGAGTTCGTGCAGGAGTTCCACCGACTCGCGCCCGTACGATTCGACACAGCGGGCAAACACATCCCGATAGGCGGAGTAGCTCCCTATGACCGCCAGTGCCAGTACGGACGCACAGGCGACAGCCACCATCAGTTCCATGAGCGTAAAACCAGCCTTCACCTGCACCGGACAATCCTCCTGAGGCGGACCAGGCTATCGCCGGTTTCTGCATAGTAGAGGTGCGCACCGGCCAAGGCCTGACGAAACGAAGGCGATAGCAGAAGCGCATAGAGCGAGTCGTTGCATGGCGGCGGGGACTCGACAAGCTTTTCCATGGACGAGACCGCCTCGATAACCGATTCGATGCGGGCCCGTTCTGCGGAGCGCAGCTGCCCGAATCCCGCGACAAAGCAGCCCAGGGCAGCAAGCCCCGTAGCAAGGACCGCCACCGCAACACAGACTTCGACCAACGTAAAACCGCGCCCTAGTCCAGACAACTTCACCACCGCACCTCCCTCTCGAACGCAAGACGGCCCTCACCGAGGAAGGCGGGCATGATGGAGTCGCCGGGACGGACTTCGCCCGGCAGTGCCGCGAGAAGCCCGGAAAGGCGGGCGGAACCGTCCAGCTTCACGGAAGGATCGTTCTGGCCGATGGCGATTGCGACACTCGGGTAGAGCGCTTCGGCATGGCCGTGCAGAGCGATCTCGCGGCGGGCGGAAAGCATCCCGCGGAAGCGGACCGTACCGGAGACCTCCACAAGTTCTCCGCCCGCGACCTCCAGGAAGGCGGCACGGACGTCCCCCTTGAGCGTCACACGTCCGAGCGCATAGATCCGGAGCGTATCATAAGACGTTTCGCCTTCTACGACGACATCGCCCGAGACGAAAGCGTTTAGCGCCGTGACGGAACCGGGGAGGTGCAGCCGGAGGTCGCCGTCCTCGACCCGCAAATACGAACTTCCCGGCGCTTCGAACAAACGTCTGTTCCCCGAATAGCGGCGAAGCGCCGGATGCGCGAGGATGGACTCGCGGAGGCTTTCGCGGTACGTCTGGATTCCGGCGTGCCACTCCCTGTAACCGAGGCCTTGCAGTTCTGCAACCGCGGTAATACAGACGGTCGGGGCCGAACCGGACGTTGCGCAAAGCCGCTCATACGGGCCCAGCGACGCGGCACTCACGGGAGGGAGTTCCGGGAAAAGCGACTGTGGGATTCCCTCCAGGTGCAACAGGAGGCTCGACTCCGCATCATAGACCTTCTGAACTTCGCCGGCCACCTGTACGGCATGCTTCCGGAGATTCCCGGGAAGGTGCAGGAGCGCCGTAAACAAGAGCGTGAGCAGGAGTAGCGCTCCGAGAACCCACGTCAAGACAAAACCCATTTTATTTTCCATTCAGCAACTCCACACGGGCGCCCCCGCAAGAAAAGACGACCCGGTCACGACCGATTGCCGTTACAGACAAATGGCCGAACGTATCCCCGGGCGCCAACCAGCGGGCACCCCCGTCACTCCCCCTGACCTGGGCAAGTTTACCCGCCACCGTTCCCTGGACCGCGATGCCGTCGGTACCACAACCCGGGCGCATGGGCCCCAACGCGGCTTTGGGAGCAGCCATACTCCACACGCTGTCGGCCGGGAGCGTTTTCAAAGGCGGCTCCAACTCGGGAGCTTCAGCCTGCACGCAATCCATACAAGATTCCCCGGCACCGCCATTTACCCTGCCCAGAAGGCATCCCACGAACAGCACCACCATGCAGACGACCGTCCCCAAAGCGAGCATACCCAAAGCATGCTTTCTTAAAGCGCCCGCGATCCGGAACCGCCCCCGGCCACAGCCCACGCCGCCCCGCAAATCGAGACGCCTCCAAAACGGGTCCCGGGCCGCCGCGTCAAAAAGCCCAAGCGGCGCCTCCGATGAACCCAAGACCTCCAAAGCATCCGAGCCGTCCTTATACAACCGCTTTTCGAATTCCTCTATACGCGAGAACAGCGGGTCCTTCTTCAGGAACGTATCGAAGCGCTCCAGTCGCTCTTCCACAAGCGCCCGCGAGCCGCCATAGCCGCGTTCCTCCGACCAATGGCAAAGGCGCCCCTCCATAAAGACCAAGACGAACAGCACACCGCCCACCACGGCAGCAAAGCGCATGTTTCCACCGCAATCGCAGTCACGGACTTCCCTATCGGCAAGCGCGTAGAGCGCCACGGTTCCCGGCAACATCCTCACGTTTCGACGAACGTCCAGCGGTTCATCGGGAACGGCCACCAGAAAGCGGTGCCGACGGCCGTCTACCGCATTGAACGAGACCATCCGCCAGAACACGGGGCGTTCCTCCATCCCGGGGAAATCCCGCCGGAACGATTCCTCCAGCGCAGGCGCCGCTATATCGCCATCGAAATCCGTCAGTACCTCCCACGTGAACATCCTCCCGCGCACCGCATGCGCCCTGCCGAACCACATCCTACTTTACCTCCGGAGTGATGAATACCGCAAGCTCGGTATCGTTTTCCTCTTCGCTCACGTAGCTGAACAGCCGTCCGATTAGCGGGAGGCTCCCGAGGAAGGGAATCGCGGAACGGATTTCCGTCTTGCTCCGATGGCGGAGACCGCCCAGGCAAAGCGTCTCGCCGTTCTTGAGGACCACCGTCGTCTTGAGGTTCCGCGTACTGATATCGCGGGGCCCATCGCCGGAGCTCCGCCCGGCCGTCTTGATTTCTGGCGAAACCTCCAGCGTGATGCTCCCCTCCCGCGTCACGACAGGTGTCAACTCCAACGAAATCCCGTCATTGAAACTCCTATAATCGGTGATGGGGAATCCGTCGGCAGAGACCTGGCTCACCAGGTAATAGACCGTATTCGTCACGTTCAGTTCCGCCTTGTTGCCATTGAGCGTCGTGAGTTTCGGGCGCGCGAGGACTTCGGCCATGTTGTTTTCCTCGAGACTCGCGAGTTCCACCTCGAAACGGTCCGGGAGGACGCCCACCTTCCCGAACGCCCCCGCCTTAGAGATATCCTTCCCCAAAAAGTCATAAAAGCCGCGGACGCCTATATCGTTCTGCCCCGTCTTGCGCGTCGCCCCGCTATGGAACCCGATTTCGAAAGCCTTGCCGCGCTTGAATTCCACGAGGATACACGAAAGCGTCACCTGCATCGCGGGAACGTCCACCAGCACGAGCAGCGATTCGGCTACGGCAATTTCTGCAGGGGAGCCGCTGAGAAGCAGGGCGTTCTGTTCCTTGACCTCGGAGACGACGAGGGAGGCTTCCGGAGAGAACTTCGACAGCTGCGCGACGGCCTTTTCGGAATGGATGTGCTTGAGCGGATAAAGCCGGCGCGATGACAGCGCATTCCTCGCACCGCTTTCTGCGACAAAGAGGGTATGTGCCTCCAGCGCATACACGTACTTGCTCCCCCTGAACAGCGATTCCAACAAGCGCTCCAGCGGCACATCTGCAAAATGCAGCCGCACCGTCTCCTGCGCATCGCCATACAGCGCAAGGTTCAGCCCCGCGGCACGGGCCAGTTCGCGCAAAGCGTCGGCAAGGTTCGCCGATTCCAGCTCCGCGGTATAGAGGTCGCCGTCCCGCAAGATTTCCACCGCGGACGACGTTCCACTCCCCGCGAAGCCCTCCGCACCATTCCCGGCACTGTGCCCCGGGCCGCGTTTCCGCTCTACCCGCAAGCAACCCGATTCCCGCCGCACACGGAACCCCTGCGACTCCAGGAGCGCGCGGAAAGCCTTTTCGGCGGGGAGCCCCCGCAGGCTCCCAGAAATCTTGCCCGAAACTTCTGGCGAAGGCAGTATGTTCAGCCCCGTGTTTGCCGCATATTCGCGGATAAATTCCAGCACGTCCTTATCGCGCACGGAGACGCTTACCAGAGAATCCTTCGCGGCGAAGTAATTCTCCCCGCGGTCCTGCGCCTGCCGGATGTGGAAAACGTTCCCCTCCTCGACAACCTGAAGCCCCAAGGTACCGCAAAGGGCCGAAAGCCCTTCCAAGACGCCCACGCTGTCCAAGTGGAACGTCACCCGGCTATCGATGCCCGCATCTACAAGGATTGGCGTCCCGTAAGCCAGAGAAAGTGCCCGCGCCACCTCGCTTACCGGCGTATCCACGAAATCGAAAGTCGCCGCATACACGCGCACTGCGGCCAGAAGGAGTAACCAGATTTTTTTTGGAGGCATTCGCCACCCCAGAGTAAGCATACCCGCCAAAGCGGCCCCTGCCCGGGATGTAGAAAAGGGCGGAACTTCACGCCACAAGAGAACGGCAACGTTGGCCGTCAACTACAATATAAAATAAAAATCCGTGAAATAAAAAAAATTCCCGGTACCGAAGCACCGGGAAAACCTTACGTACAAGGTTTTTGGCTAGATCTTGAAATCGAATCCGACGCCAAAGCCGCGGCTGTCGCGGTTATACACGTCAACACCGTACTCCACCGTCTCGTCGTAATCCTGGTAGAGCGTGTGGAAGTAGCTCAGGTTCACGCGCATCCAGTCCGTCGCGCGGTAGGCAAGGCCGAAACCGAAGCTCGTCGAAGAAATGTTGATGTTCATATCGCTGATGTAGTCGTCCTTGATGCCAAAACGGGTCACCTGCACGCCACCGCTAATCGTAAAGCGCTTCAAGAAATCCACCTCGACACCGTAGAGGAACTCGTTCGTATCGTCCACATGGTCTTCCAGGTCACCGCTGAAATCGGCCTTGCTGTCAAACCAGTGGTGGTAGCCAATTGCCAAGCGCACGTTGTCGAGCAAAGCATAGTTCAAGCCCACGGCCAAGAGCGACGGGATGTCGTTATGGTCCTTCTCGCCGTCGTCAAACTGATCCATCTGGGTCTCGTTCTTCTTCGTATCGTTCTTCATCTCGATGGACGTGTTGTACTCGAACTTCGTACCGATCGTGAGCCTCTTGTACTTGAAGCCAAAACCTACGATAGGAGTGATGCCCCAGCCCGTCTGTTCCAAATCCAGTTCCATGGATGTCTGAAGGTCCATCGTCTCATACATCTGGGAAAGGGTTGCGTACTGCACCTTTTCTTCTTGCGTCTTCGCGTTTTCGGCAAGGCTTGCGAAGGCTTCGGAAAATTCGGTCGCCTCCATCATCTTCCCATCGGGATTCACGCCCGGAACCACGGTATTCATCTTGAGGTTCCCCACGGAGCCGTCATAGCTGTTCATGGCATAGTTAAAGCGCGCACCCGCATACACGGAGAACATCTTGTTAAACTCGTAGGCGGCACCGAGCGTCGCGCCGTAGATATAGGAACTCGCTTCCAGCGAAACATCCACGGAACTGGACGTCGTCCTAAGCCCCTTGTCGGTTAGGCCCGCTTCCATCATCTTCAAATGCGGATACAGGACGGCATAAAAAGAGGGAATGCCATCGTCAAATTTCACCTTGCCGCCACCACCGATAACGCCAAAATGGCCGGAAAGCGCAAAGTTGCCCTTATGCCACGTCACCAGGGCACTCGGGAGCGAGGGAACGAAAGCTTCGCCCTTGAATTCCTCCCCTTCCTTGAAGACCTGGGACTTTTCAACCGTCACGCTACGGCTCTGCCAGAACGTCTGGTTGTTGACGGAGATGTACAAGCCATCTTCCATAAATGCCGTTCCCGACGGGTTTGCGTAAGGAGCATCCACATCGGTACTCGCATCGCGAGCCACGCTGCGCTGGAAAAGCACGGACTGGTTGGTGTTGGTGTTAAGGCCACCGGCCAAAACGACGGACGCGAATGTGCCCACCAGGCCTAGGATTTTGGGGAGGTTCATGGGGAAATCCTTTTTGAAATCATGAAGTTCGCGCCATAAACTAGAAAAGCATTTTGTAACATTTCTTACAATTCACTTACTTAATACAACCGTTATGAAAAAAAGAAGATTATTGCAAGATAGTCTATTTTCAGCGGACAAAATGGAGACTCCTCCTCAGCAAGGCCCTAAAACGTCATAATTTGACATTAACAGATCGTATATTGGAGATATGAATAGTCTCAAGATCCCCCATAAGGAGTCAACAGGTAGTTTTGCCAGAATGCGATTTTTCACCAAAACATATTGACTTTTGATTATAATATATGTATATTACTGATATAAAAGTAAGGTTTGACGAAGAAAAAGCCAAAAAAGTGCTCGAAATGCACGGTGTCGTTATGGAAGAAGTCAGGCAGGAAATACTTGCCGAACGTTTTGACATGGACGATGTCGTAAACCAAGACGGACATCCCGGGCAAAAGATGTTTATCGTACTTGTAAACGGCTACGCCCATTGCGCCCCCTTCGTCAAGGAACCTGACGGAACATATTTCCTCAAGACCGCATTCAAAAGCCGTCTTTATCAGCGGAGGTACGAAAATGGCGAACTCAGAATTTGATCCGATGGACGAAGAAGAACGCCTTCTCATGGAAGCCATTGAACGTGGCGACACAAGGCCCGTACCCAAAGAAGAACTTGAAGCAACCAAGGCAGAAATCCGCGGATCAGCCCACAACATCACTATCCGGATGAAAGACGCAGACATTGAGGGAATGAAAGCCAAGGCCGCACGTCTTGGAACAAGCTACCAGACGCTCATCAATAGTCTTGTACACCGCTACCTGAATGGCGGCGTTACAATAAACGAAGCGTTTTAGTCCCTTTCCCACTCAAAACAACCCTAAATTTAGACTTTTTGTGAGTTTCCGCACCCAGTGATTTGCGACATCACGGAAAATAGGATATATTCATAAGAAAATGAATCTAAAGGAGTCCTATGATGATTCACCCTATTTTCAAAGTCTGTCTAGCATTACTGATATTATCCGAAGCTAGTTTTGCTGCTATAGTCGCCAAAGCTTCTAAAAAAATCGCCGTTTTAGAAACAACAGGAGATCCATCATTTTCACAAGAAGAAAAAAACTATATCACTGACAAGATTCGGGAACGAGCTGTAACCATCTTGCCACCCAATCAGAATTATGAGGTTATGTCCCGCGATGGAATTTTAACAGCACTCCCATCAGGCAAATCATTAGAAAAATGTGACGGCAAGTGCCTAACCGAAATAGGCAAAAAAATCTCAGCAAATTATGTGTGTCAAGCAAAAATAAGCCAGGTCTTTGGTCAGTATGCGGTAAAC
>CACXKY010000064.1 GCA_902768325.1 Fibrobacter succinogenes | reverse complement strand
CCTTATTGTGAAAATTGATTAATTTTTTCTTATTTTTTAAACAAATGCTGAATTTCTGCAAAAAACAGTAATTTTTTATTGTAAAACTATTGACTTTTTTAAATTTTTAGTTTATATTCAAAAATGCAAGACAGCAGGGGGTGACAAAAGCTGTTTGGAGGGTTGATGAAAGATGTACTAGAATATACGAGCTACCGCCAGTACATCGCGGACTATTACGCCGACAGGAAGGCGAAATCAGCGTTCTCCTGGCCGGAATTCGCCCAGGCGGCAGGCTTCTCTTCTCCGGTTTATCTCAAGTACGTGAGTGAGGGCCGTTTCAACCTGAGTGATGCCGCCGTGGAACGTGTGGCGCAGGCCATGCACCTTGCGGATTACGAACGGGAATATTTTTCCGAGATGGTCAAGTTCGACCATGCGAAAACTGACGCCGCAAAAAAGGCGATTTTCAAGAAGATGCTTTCGATTGCCGATGCGCACAAGGCAAAGATCTTGGAGGGGGATTCGTTCCGGTTTTTTGAAAGCTGGAAAAATCCGGTCCTCCGCGAGCTTGCTCCTGCGATGCCGGGGGCTAAGCCCCTGGTACTCGCACATGCTTGCCGTCCTAAAATTACGGCGGCAGAGGTAACTGCGACGCTCAACTTCCTTGTCAAGGCGGGCTTGCTGGAAAAAGACGAACAGGGCCGTTTTGTGCAGACGGAAAAATCTGTAACGACGGGCCCGATGGCGGCGACTCCTGTGGCGGTCCGAGGAATGCACCGGCAGATGGGCGAGTTCGCGCTTGACGCCATCGAGGGCGTCCCGCAAGATGAGCGCCATTTCTCGGGCATCACGCTCGGTATCACGCACGAAGCCTACGAAGAAATCGTGCAGGAAATTGCCGAATGCCGTAAAAGGGTTATCGCAATTGCGACGAAAAGCCCTGCGATGGACGAAGTCTATCGCTTGAACATGCAGCTTTTCCCGTTGACGCAAAAGAACGGTTTGAAAAAGGGGTAAGAGGAGCTTATGAAAAAAATACATCAAAGCACGTTGTTGCGCGATTTTATCGGGGCGGCATTCTGCCTAGTTACGGCGTTTGTGCTGGTCCTGATGTGTACGGGTTGCGGGGACGACCTTGCGGGTGGTACGGCGGAAGAAACGAACATTGTGGCGTCGCTTTCAAATATTACGGTGCTTGGGCGAGTCAAAAATATTAATGAAATTTTAGAAGCCAATAATGTTGATGCGGATTCGGAGAAAATGATCGCAAGGATGTTTGAACTGGATTCGGTCACGTTAGATACGGTCGGCAAATATTTCTTCGGCTCTTATGACAATCGAACCGGTGAATTCCGTTTTGATAGCGTTTCTGTCAATAGTCCGTATGCCTTGATAGAAATATCTTCTTACAAGGAGGATGAGTATTGGTCGAAGGATTCGTGGAAATTTGAGGATTATAATGAAGATTGGGGGAGTTTTTCCGTCCGCGCCATTGTTGATTTGCGAAAGGCTGCGGTGGTCAATATCAATGCGTTGACCTACTTGGAAAGTTTCCGTATTGTAAGCTTGGCGCAGTCGGGAATGTCTTATGCCGAAGCAAAAAACAAGGCGGATCGAGATATCTTGGATGCGTTCGGCTTTTTCAAAAATTCGCTTGATTTTGCTCATTTGGAAATATCTAATCCAAGCGATTCAATAGCGGTAGATTATATTACAGGTTATATAGTAAACCATGTTGACGTCGTGGTTCCGACTGTTGGAAAAAATGGCTCGTTCGACAAGATGTCCAGTTCAGAAAAGGGAGATTGGATAGGGATGCTGCTGAAGTCCCTGGAACGTGATGTGATAGATTCCTCTACCGATACTTTGCAAATTAGGGCGAAAAGCAATTTTGCCGCGGTCCTTCTTGGATTGGGGGAATGTTCCGAAGAAATGGAAGACACAGTTTACGTGACCTCTTATACCCTGTATAATCTTGTCTGTAATTCGGGGAATTGGGGGCTTGCGAAAAATGTGCCTGTCATTTACTCTGCTGATGTGCTGGTTGATTCTCGTGATGGGAAAAAGTACAAGCTTGTCACCTACGAGATTGGGGATTCTTCTCAGACCTGGATGGCCGACGATTTGATGTTTAATTCACCGGACGGAAATTATTTGTACCCTGATGCTATTGCCATGGATTCTACGATTGTGATGCAATCGTATGATGAGTGTGTGGAATATTGGGTTGGTGAATGGATGCGTGGAAGAACAGAGGACTTGTCGTACAAAGATACGTTGGCTATTCTGTCGTCTTGCGATGAATACATGCAAAATAGAAGTGCCATAAACTATGAAAGATTCTGGCCCGCTGTTGATTCGGTTGTTGCGGAAAAAGGCTTTGTCCAGGGAATATGTCCTGATGGTTGGAGACTGCCGAGCGGTCATGAATGGGAAACGCTTATGGAAAAAATCGCATATACTTTTGTGGACCCCGATGAAGAATATTCTATTTATCGCGCTCCGGAATATTTTGAAGTGTCGGGTTTTGGTTCGGTACTTCGCCCAGACGGCGATAATCCGTGGCGGGAAAGTGAAGCGTATTATGCGATGGCTCCAGACTCGTCGTACCGTGCTCCCGAATTTTCGGATCTTGCTATGCAAACAGTAACGTTTATTCGTTTTTCCTCTAGTTATTGGGATATCTTGCCGCGCGCTCTCAATACCGATATGGGAAGTGTCGTTCGCGTCCGCTGTATCAAGGAATAACCGCTTCCCCGAAAATAAGTCTCTCTATGGGGGTAGGAGGATAGGAAGGCGGGCTTCGGCCCGCCTTCTTTGATGGTTGTCACGTGTTTTTTGGCCTACGGCGGTAAAATATTGTATTTTTAGAGTGTGTCACCTCTGCAAAAAAAAGAGCGTGACGAAGGATTTATGATGAAACCTGGGAAAACAGAACTTCGCCTGAATGCGGAAATCGAGAAACGCGGTGCGCTGTTCGCCGTACTGTTGGATCCGGATACGTCCGACGAAGCCGCCTTCGTGAAGGCGGGCTCCATGGCGGCCGAGAATGGCGCCGACCTCTTGCTGGTGGGCGGTTCGTACCTCGGGAACTTTACGCTGCCTAAGCAGGTGGCGGCCCTCAAGGCGGCGGTGGACCTGCCCGTGGTGCTTTTCCCGGGTGGAGCGTCCCAGGTGGTTCCCGGTTTTGACGCGATGCTCTTTATGACGCTCGTGAGTGGGCGTAACCCGAACTACCTGATCGACGAACAGGTGCGTGGTGGCGCGCTCGTGCGTGCGCTCAACATGGAAGCCATCCCGACGGCTTATCAGCTTATCAATAGCGGCAAGCGTACGACGGTCGAATATATTAGCGGTACGATGCCCGTGCCCGCGAACAAGCCGAAGCTCAGCATGGTGAACTCCATAGCCGCCGAACTCATGGGCATGCGCTACGTGTATCTAGAGGCGGGCAGCGGCGCCGAAGAACCGGTGCCGGTGGAACACATCGCCTACACCCGCAAGGCGACCGAAATGACGATTATTACCGGCGGTGGCATCAAGGACCCGCAGACTGCGGCTGTCCGTGTGGCTGCCGGTGCGAACATCATCGTGACGGGCACGCTTTGGGAAAAGGTGGAAGACCCGGCTCTCTTGAAGGAATTTGCTTCGGCAATCCATATCAAGGGTTAAAATCTTCGTAATACATTTTGCCCCCGACCGATTGATCGGGGGCTATTTTCGTGAATGGGCTCTCTATTCCGTCTTGCCGGGGCCCATCTTCTTGGAGAGCTGCCCGACAATGAACTTGTAGAATTTTTCCAGGTGGGAGTTGTCCTGCTTGATACGGCGGTACGTCACCACGATGTCGCGTTTGAAGTCGGCGTCGGTGATTTTCAGCAGGCGGATCTTGCGGCTGTCCACCTTACCCCAGGAAAATTCAGGCCAGAATCCGACGCCGAGGCCGCTTGCGATGGCGTCCTTGACGACAAGCGCGTTGTCGCTCTCGAAAATGTCGTGTGACCTGAATCCGATGCGGTCGCAGTAATCGCTGCAAATCTTGTGCAACTGCTTGGAACCGTACAGGCCGATAAAGTCCGTGTCGCCCAACTCGTGGAGCGATATGCTGTCGCGTTTTTTGTATTGCGCGTTGTTGGGGACGGCCAGGAAGATTTCTTCGGTGCACACGAAGGTTTCTTCGTCGGTGTTCTCTTGTGGGCGGTATTCTGCGAAGGTCTGCACGCAGATATCGTAGAGGGTGGATTCTTCTTTCTGCACGAGGTAGAAGCGGATGCCCGGAGTCTTCTTTTTATACTGGATGATGGCGTTCGCCACGAACGATGACGCGGCCAGCACCTTCACGCTTATGGTCACGGCCTGCTTGTCGGATTTNNNNGTCTTGAAAAGCTTTACGCCTAGCTCGTCTTCCAGCTTGTGGATGGCGTGCGTCAGTGCGGGCTGCACGATGCACAGGTTCCGTGCGCTTTGCGTCACATGTTCCGTGCGGGCGACTTCCAGAAAGTATTTGATATGGGTGAGTTCCATGGCGGGTCTCCAATTCATAGAAAAAATTGATGAAATAAATATAAATAATCTATTAGACAACATGAATGGACGATTCTATTTTTTGCCCTGAAAAAACATAAGGAGCATCCCCATGAAGAAAATTATCACCACTATCGCTATCACTTTCATCGCTTTCGCATTGACGGCCTGCCAGGACAATCGCGGCTGTATCTACAACGACGGCAAGCACACGCTCGCTTGCCCCGAGAAGACTTACGCTACCGTGAACATCGGCGGCAAGTTGTGGATGGCCGAGAACCTGGCGGTCTACAGTCCCGATTTCAGTACGTGCTATGACAACAACCACGACAATTGCGTGAACGAGGGCCGCCTGTATACTTGGGAAGTGGCTGCCGGATCTGTTTGTCCGACCGGTTGGCGCTTGCCGACGCGACAGGAGTACAAGGACGCCTTCGGCACGGCGACGGTGGAAGACCTCAAGAAGGCGGACGGGTTCAATATGCAGTTCGCCGGTTTCAAGTACTATGACGGCAAGTTCGCGGATAAGGGGGAAAGCGCAAGCTTCTGGACGATTGAATCCTACGATGATTCCAGGGCCTATCTGGTGCGTGTGACGGCTTCGGACATCGCTTACGAGCATTTCAACAAGAACATCTTCGCTTCTGTCCGCTGCGTAAAAGAGTAATTTTTCCTACTTTCTTCTTATCATTCACCCCTAACCCATAGACATTAGATGACTAACCTAAGAGTATTTCTTTCGTCTTTCGTCTCCCCAAAGGGGATAACATCCACTACGGGGCAAAGCCCCGAGTGTCGTATATCTCGTCTCTCGTCTAAACAATGACTTGGCTTATCGACTTATTTCTCCAGCCCTCGGTAGGGCAACAAGTGGTCGTCATTGCTTTCACGGCGGCTATCGGCCTCATGGTAGGCAAAATCAAGGTCAAGGGCATTAGCCTTGGCGGTGCGGGGGCGCTCTTTGTAGGAATCGTCCTCGGACACTTGGGCTTGCGCGTTGAACATAACGTGCTTCATTTTGTCCAGGAGTTCGGACTTATTCTTTTCGTGTATACCATCGGTATGCAGGTCGGTCCGGGGTTCATGGATTCCATCCGCCGGCATGGGCTTGTGCTGAACGTGCTTTCGACGGGCATCGTGTTGCTCGGCGTAGTCGTGACGCTTTGCCTGTACTTCTTTACGGATATGCATGACAATGTCCCGGTGCTAATCGGGATGTTGTGCGGTGCGGTCACGAATACGCCTTCGTTGGGTGCGGCGAATTCGGCTTTTGCGGCGGCGGGCGTCGATACGTCCCTGACGGGAATCGGCTATGCGGTTGCTTATCCGTTCGGCGTTATCGGCATCATTTTGGTGATGATCCTGATGCGCGTTATCTTTAGGCAGAATCCGAACAAGGCGGCCGAAAGCTATGCCGCCGAAATTGCCGCGACGGCCAAGGAAATAGAGTCCTGTAGCCTTATGGTTGACAACCAGAATTTGTATGGAATTGCGCTGAAAGAAATTCCGAATTTGGTGTCGAGCGGTATTGTGGTGACGCGCCTTTTGCGTGGCGATAAAATTTTCACGCCGAATGGCAAGACGGTCATTGAACAAGGCGACAAGTTGCATATCGTAGGGATGCCCGAGGCGGTTGGCGCCATGGAAAAGATTATCGGCAAGCGTCTCGAGACTCCGATTACGAAGCAGGCTACGAAGGGCGCCCCCATCCAGGTCAAGACCATCCTTGTGACGAACAAGAAGATTCTCGGTCGCACCATCGGTTCTTTGGCCCTTGCGGAACGCTACGGCGTCAACGTGAGCCGCGTGACGCGCACCGGTTTCAAGTTTACGGGGCGCCTGGATCTGCGCATCAAGTTCGCGGACAAGCTCATGATTGTCGGCCCCGCCGAAGGCATCGAGGCCGCGGCGAAGGAACTGGGCAATTCCCTGACCGCGCTGGACCATCCCGAGATATTGCCCGCGTTCCTGGGCATCTTCCTGGGAGTAATCGCCGGTAGTATCCCCATTGCACTCCCAGGGATGCCGACCCCGCTCAAGCTGGGTCTCGCCGGCGGCCCGCTGATTGTCGCCATCCTTTTGAGCCGTAAGCGCAAAATCGGTCCGCTGAACTTCTTTATGGCGAGCAGCGCGAACCTGATGCTCCGCGAGTTTGGCCTCACGCTTTTCCTCAGTTGCGTTGGCCTCAATGCCGGTATCAAGTTCTTCGATGTGCTCTTGAATGGCGACGGCCTCCATTACATGGGACTCGCGGCGTTTATCACTTTCGTACCGCTGGCTGTGATGGCGGTTGTCGGGCACTTGGTTTTCAAGGTCAACTTCCTGGCGCTTTGCGGCGTGCTCGCGGGTGCTACGACCGACCCGCCGGCCCTTGCCTTTGCGAACAGCCAGGCAGACAGCGAAGCGGTGAATATCGGCTATGCTTCCGTCTACCCGCTGACCATGCTTTTGCGCATCTTGAGCGGGCAGGTGCTCGCAATCCTCTTGATTTCGGCGTGAATGCAGTAAAATAGCCCGTTTTCCGCGACGGGCTTTTCCTTTCTCCCCATAATTGTGTATTTTTCTTAAAAACGACGATGCACCCGAAAGGTGCTGTTTTTGAGGTATACCTATGCGGAAATTAGTCATAGTGACTTATGTGTTGCGCGGGCTCGGATTTGTGCTCGTGCTCTTGAGCTTGTTCGGCCACAACGTGATTTTGAATTTGTTCCCCGGGCTGGAAGGCCAGTCCATCAACCCGATTTTCTATTCGGGTATTGCCGTCTACCTCGTAGGCGCAATTATTTACTTCTTCGTGAACAAGAAGGAAAAGGCGGAACGCCGTCGTCGAGAAATTGAAGAAGCCACGGAGCGCGTGTTCCGTAACAGCGATTCCGAAAAGGATGAAGGCTAGCCGGTCTAGGCAGGTGCTGACTATGGGTGATTTGATGATTAAGATTGAGCATTTGCACAAGACCTACCGCAGCGGGTTCTTGATGAAGCCGAAGCTTGCGCTCAAGGACGTGAGCTTTAGCGTGGAACCGGGGCAGGTCTATGGCTTTATCGGCCCGAACGGGGCCGGAAAGTCGACAACCATCAAGGTCTTGACGGGCCTTTTGAATTACGATTCGGGTACGGTGCTGGTGAACGGCATCAGCCCGCGCGACGTAAAGAGCCGCCGCTTTATCGGCTATTCGCCGGAACAGCCGTATTTTTACGATTACCTCACCGGCCGCGAGCTCTTGCGCTTTTACGGAAAGCTCGTGGGGCTTGACGGTGCGGAACTCGACAAGCGTATCGGTTGGGCGCTCAACTTGTTGCATGCGAACAAGGACTGGATTGACCGCCGCCTGCGTTCTTATTCCAAGGGCATGATGCAGCGCGTGGGAATCGCACAGGCGATTCTCGGTAAGCCGAAACTGTTGATTCTCGATGAACCGATGAGCGGGCTCGACCCGATGGGCCGTCGCGACGTGCGCGAGGCCATTATGGAACTCAACCGCGACGGCGTTACGATTTTCTATTCGAGCCACTTGCTGAGCGATGTGGAAAGCATTAGCCACAAGGTCGCGATGATCGTAGACGGCAAGATCGTGCGTGAAGGGACGGTCGACGAGATTACGGAATCCTGCGGTGTGGAATACCACGTGCGCATTCGCGGCGCCATTCCCGAAAAGGATTTGCCTGAAGGCGTTACGCCGGCGGGGCACCCCGAAGAATTCGTCTGTGCGGATGACGCTTCGCGTGACCGCCTGTTGCATTTCTGCCTGGAGAAGGGGATTGCGGTCGAGAAGATGGACCACAAGCGCCCGAGCCTCGAGGACATTTTGACGGAGGAGATTGCCCGTGCAGACGCTTAAGCATATCGGCATTATCGCCCACAATACGTTCCGTGAGTCTATCCGCGACAAGATCCTTTACAATATCGTATTCTTGGCGATTGCGCTCACGCTTTTCAGCATCGTTCTTGGCGAATGGTCCGTGTTTGACCGCGCCTACGTAATCAAGTCCACCACGCTTTCCGTGATGAGCCTTTCCGGGCTTTTGATTTCTATCTTCGTGGGCATCAGCCTCGTTCAGAAAGAAATCCAGCGGCGTACGGTGCTCACGCTCCTTTCTAAACCGATTAGCCGCGTCACGTTTATCGTGGGCAAGTATTTCGGGCTTTTGGCCGTGGTGACGGTCCACCTCGCCATCTTGACGGTCATCTACTACGTGATGCTGTTCTTGACGCATGCGGACCCGGCGGCGAACCTCTTGATTGCCATCTACCTCATCTTCTGCGAGATGGCGGTGGTGATTGCGGTGGCGCTCCTGTTCAGCAGTTTCAGCAGTACGGTGCTTTCGGCGCTCTTTACGCTGGGCGTCTACTTTGCGGGTCACCTGAGCAACCAGCTCTTGGAACAGGTTCGTTTTGCGAGCCGCATGGGCGAAATGGGGGATACTTCGACGGCGCTGTTCGAAAAGATGGCGGTCGTCATCCACGCCGTTTTCCCGGGACTTTACCGTTACAACGTGACGAGCTACGTGGTGCATGGAATCGCGCTCCCCGATATGTACCTCTTCTGGAATACATTGTACGCGGTAGGCTATGTCGGTGTCTTCCTCGCGGTAGCGAGTTGGTGGTTTAGCCGGAGGGATTTCTTATGAGAAACCAGTATATGGCGAAAGTCCTGGTCCACAATAAGGTGGTTACCGAAGACCAGGTAAATGCACATTGGGATGAAATTACGGACCAGATGGATATTGGCCAGGTGCTTGTGCAAGCGGGTATCTTGCCGCAGCCGATGTACGAAAAGGTCCTTGCTTTTGTGAAGAACTTGGAAGCGAAGAATGCCGCGGCCCAGCCGGCTCCACAGCCCGCTGCCGCTCCGGCTGCAGCCTCCGCTGCCGCGCCGGAACCGCCTAAGGCGAACCGCTCGACGACGTCTATCCCGTCCGTCAAGCCGGTCGGTATCCCGACGCCTGTCGCGCCCGCTCCCGTAAAGGCAGAACCGAAAGACGAGGAGCCGACGCTCCAGATCGAAGGCAACAACATCTTTGGCGAAGCGACTTCGTCGAACATGGATGTAGAAAAAGTCTCTGGCCTCGAAACGACGAGTATCTCGAGCATCGGGATTACTACGGGCGAAGACGAAGAAGAAACGTCGGAAGAAGGCGAACTGCCCAGCCGTTTTGCGCTCGCTACGGGTGAAGGCACGGCGGTGGAAGCGCCGGAAGTGCTTACGACGAAGATGAACTTGAGAAAGATTATCGCGTACGCCCGCAAGTTCGGCACGACGGATATCTACCTCTTTGCGCAGCGCCAGATTGTGATGCGCCAGTCGGGCGCGCTTTTCCCGGTAACGGAAAATGTGCTCGATACGACGCGCTTGACGGAACTGTTGGGCGAAGCTTCGGAAGGTTTTGCCGATGGCTACAAGGTTTCCGTGGGCAAGAATTTCAGCAAGACGATGGGCCTTGCCGGTGTGGGCCGCGCCCGCATTACGGTGACGTGGGACGAAGTCGTCCCGAACATTTCGATCCGCGTTGTCCAGGCGGAATCGACAACGCTTGAAAACCTCTACTTGCCGGCGTTCTGCAAGCGCTTTGCTGAATTGCAGAGCGGGCTTGTGCTTATCGCGGGCCCGGCGTCGAGCGGAAGGTCCACGACGATGACGACGTTTGCCGAGACGGTGGCCGCGAACCGCCAGTGCTATATACAGACGGTGGAACGCCCCATTGAACGTTTGTTGCAGAACCCGAACGGCGCCATCGTGCAGCAGGAAGTCGGGCTCCACGTGCGTACGGGCGTTGCCGGCATCGAGCTTGCCATACGCGACGGTGCCGATGTCATCTGTTTTGACCACCTGACTTCTTTGGAAGAACTGAACCTCCTTTTGCAGGCCGCGAACGCTGGCGCGCTCGTGTTTGCCGTGACGGGAGGCAACAACATCCATGCGCTTCTTTCCCGCCTGCTGGCCTCGGTTCCCGAGTCTGCCCGCGCCGCTTTTGCCTGCGCCTTGGCCGAACAGCTCAAGGGCGTTATTGTGCAGCACTTGGTGCCGGTGGTACAGAACCAGGGCCTTGTCCTTGCCTGCGAAGCGATGCGTATTTCGTCGACGGTGGCGAATATGATTCGCAAGTGCGACCTCTCGCAGGTGGCCGCTGCAATCAGCAGCCAGAAGGATCAAGGGGTGACGTTGGATGATTCCTTGCAGAAGTGCTTGGAATCGGGGTATATTGAAGGCGCCGAAGCATGGAAGCGTGCTTACGATAGCCGGCGGTTTGCCGCTTACAGGCCCACGGGCAAGGAGGCATAAGGATGGCTACAGAAATAGAATCGCTCTTGGATTATGTAGTGAATGTTGGCGGTACGGAACTCCTGGTAACCGAAGGCGCTCCGTCTGCTGTACGCCTCGCAGGGAAGGTCTGTTCCATTCCCGATGCTCCGGCGGTAGAACCGGGCGCTCTGCGCGAATTCCTGGGTTCTATCGAAGGCGAATCCGGTTCCATTATCGGTGGCCCCTGGGCGAATGCCCGGTGGCGTGTGCGCTATTTCCGTTCGGCCCTTGGCACTTCGGCCGTATTCCGCCCGCTTATGGAGGAATGCCCGGGATTTGGTGACCTGGGAGCCCCGCAGACATTGAACAACTTGCTGGGGCTGAGCTCTGGCCTTGTGGTCTTTGCGGGCCCTGCTTGCGCGGGTAAGACGACGACGGCGACTTCGTACGTTAGCGCCCTCTGCGAATCCAGGATGATGCGCGTATGCTTCCTTGATGCCGCCGGGGAATACTCCGTCCGCACGGGCGAATGCCTAGTGCTTGCGAATTCCAGCGGATCTTCTTCCGACAAGATGGCACAGGCTCTCCGTTGTGGTTGCGACTTGTTCTGGATGGGCGACTTCGAAGGGGAAAACCTCCTCCCGATGTTGCGTGCCGCAGAATCCGGAGCGCTTGTGGTTTGTACCATCACGGCGGGTAATGCCGTCGGTGCCGTCGAGGCGTTGCTTTCCGGTGTTGCTCCTGAAGACCGTGCTCTGGCGCGTACGATGCTTGCGTCGGTATTCAAGGCCGTTGTCGTGCAGCGCTTACTGCCGGGGGCTACCGAAGGGGCTGCGACGGTCCCGGCATGGGAAATCCTCTACAATACTCAAAACGTGTCGACGTTCATTCGAAACGGAGACCATTTTAAGTTGCCGTCCGTGATTGCGGCTTCGTCGTCCGAAGGGATGCTCCTGATGGATGACTGCCTTGCGGAACTGGTGCGCGGTGGTTATGTTTCTCGTGAAGAAGCGGGGAAGTATGTGTCCAATATTGCAAGGCTTGGCTAAGAATACGTTCGCGAAAATGGCGGCGCTGTTATTGGCGTCGTTTTCGCTCGTATTTGCACAGGCTGCGGAAACGGAACTGGATTCGGCCCTTCTGCTGCTCCAAAGCATGCAGGCTACGCCGACTATCGATACGTCCAAGGTCGATACGCCTAAAGTGGATGTTTCCAAGGTCGATTCTGCTAAGGTCGATTCGCCCAAGGTGGCGTTAGCGCCTGCGCGTCCGGCGACTCCGCTCAAGTCCGTGCTTTACCTCGGCGGCGGAGAACATTCCGCTTGGTATCACCTGGGTGTCCTTTATGCCCTCGAAAGCTATTCCATTCCCGTCGATTCGGTCGTGGGTGTCTCTTGGGGCGCGTTTGTGGGCTTCTTGTGGGCCAAGGGAGTCCCCCTGGATGATGTTCAGCGCATCTTGCTGGACCCCTATATCGTTCACCTGGTCGGCCATAACGAGATGGACGAACTGAACAAGGAACCGAAACGTACTTTTGAAATCCCGCTATCGGAAGATGGCTTGCCGAGCTTACGTCACCGTTTCTCGCTGTCGGCAGATACGTCGGGGAATTTGTACCGTAACGTCAAGGAACTGGTGCCGGATACGCCGCATATCCAAAGGGTTTTGGCGAGGCTGCGCTTGCAGGAATCGCTTTACCGCCAGCCTGCCGGATTTACCGTTCCGTTCGCCGTCGAACGTGCAGACGGTTCGCTCGGGAAGACGGTGGAAGACGTCTATAACGTGCTTCCGCTTCGTGAAAACAAGTCGAACGGGGAACTTTCTCCGTACCTTGCGCTCCCGCATAAAGCGCAGGAGGGCTATCTCCCGCTCGTGTCCGTGTCTGTTCCCAAGACGGGCGTAGAAGAAACTTCTCCGTGGCAAACGGTGATATCGCGCAAGGCCTTGCAAGAACTGGATAGCGTTCCGGGCGTGGTTATCCGCGCACATACGGTTCAGGATTCTTCGCGCAGCGCCTGGATCCAGGCCGGTTTTTCGGCGGTGGAGCGCCGCCTGGGCGAAATGATGGTGTTGCGCCCGCGCATGGCCGACTACGCATCGAACAAGCGGAAGTCCATGCCGTGGTTCAAGTTCAATCCGGCTTACGACAGCCTGTCTGCGGAGTTGCAGTCTTCCGTGAAGACGTATTGGAATGTGAACGATACGGGAATGGTCGCTCCGGAAAATTTTGCAAACGGCATTATGGCGCGCCCTGCTTACGATTCGGTCTCGTTCACGATGACGCCCACCGGGGATGTCCGCGTGAATGCCGATGCCAAGCCCACGTTTGACGTGTTCGCGGGTGGATTCGGTTCCAACGCCATCGGCCCGAATGTCTACGCCGGCGTGTCCGCAAGCTATGTGGACCAGATGGAATTCGACCTCACGATGCCGTTCTTCTGGGGGAACGAATCGTACGGCTTTATGCCGCGCTTAAAGATTTCCCGCCTGTGGACTTACCGCTGGTCGCTCGAGTTCGGTTACGACCTCATGAAGATTCGCCCGCTTGAATCCTTCGGGAACAATACGGCCGCTGCCATGAGAATCTATTCGGAACGCCGGAACGACTTGACGATGGCGGTCAATTACCGGATTGACGACTTGCAGTTGGTCTCGCTCAACTTCCTCTTTGGCGACAGGACGTTTGAACTGAACCGCGCGCTGTACAAGGAATATGAATTCGAGACGTACCCGGTTTCGCCCAGCTTGAATTACGAATTGCTTTCGGGTGAAAAAGACCGCTGGTTCTCCCAGGGCGGCTATGCTGTCAATGCCAGCGTAGGGATGCAGTCTATCGGTTTCAAGTTTGGCTTGAGCGATGTCATTCCCATATACTGGAAGCTTGCGGGCGAAGCGCGGTTCACGTATTCCCCCACGGACATCTTTACGCTCAATGTGGCTGCTGCGGGAGGCTTGGACGCCTATCATGACGAAGGCCATGGCTACGTGTATCCGGAATCGTTCGATTACCGCGTGCTCGATAACGGCTTCCGTCAGCAGGTCAAGGCGACCCCGTGGAATACGGAGTGGTACAATCCGGACCTGGCTTCGCACCATTACGGGCTCCTCCGCATGAACGTGGGACTGCACCGCGGTTGGGCAGGGGCTTGGCTCTTTGGCGCCTACGTCAGGGACTACGAAAAGAATCCGTCGGCTTTGCTCGACGAAAACAAGTTCGTCCTGGAACCGGCCTTGCGCTTTGTGTACAAGTCCATCACCGCTTATGCGGGTATGTCCCGCATTGTGGATGACCACAGCCTTGATGAACTCAAGAAGCTAAAATCCTACAATTACTTTGTACGTATCGGTAACTACGACTTGTTCTAGGCGGCTTATTCCCCGCGGTTCTTTGCGGCGATGTCCTTGAACTTGTTGTGGTCGGCGAGCGTGCTGCTGAAGAAGTGCTCGCCCGATCCGTTGTCCTTTGCGACAAAATAGAGCGCCTTGGTTTCGGCCGGGTGGAGGGCGGCCTCGATGGCCTTGCGGCCCGGGTTCGAAATCGGTCCGGGCATCAGTCCCTTGAACTTGCGGGTGTTGTACGGGCTGTCGCTGTTCAACTGGCTCTTGTAGATGGGGCCGGTCAAGTTCCTGAAGATGAACCTCACGGTCGGGTCCGCCCCGAGAGGCATGCCGATGCGGAGGCGGTTGTGGAACACTCCGGAGATAAGCGGGCGTTCGTCCGTCTTGCCGGTCTCTTCTTCGACGACGCTCGCAAGCGTCAACACGCGGTGCCAGTTGCCCAAGGTGTTCCACATGGATTCGCCCGGCTGCTCCTTCAGCTCGTCCCTCAGCTTGAGGTTCGCGGCGACCATCTGCTTCAGTATGGTCTCTTCATCCGCGTCGATGGGGAAGGGGTAGGTCTCTGGGAGCAGGTAGCCTTCGAGGCTGTTCGCTTCGACGCCAAGGGAGCGGGTGAACTTCGGGTCCTGGACCAACCTGTTCCAGCGGTCCTCGTCCAAATCAGGGAAAGCCTTTTTCAGGTAGGCGGGAATTTCCCAGGAGGCCCGACCTTCGGGGATGGTCACCTTGCGCACGGCGTTCTTGCCGCTCTCGATGATGGCGATGATTTCGTTCAGCTTCTGGTGGGCGGGGATTTCGAACCAGCCGGCCTTGAGCGCGGGCGGGTTGATCTTGCACCAGATTTTGAAGGCGAGGGCGTCGTCCCAGACTCCCTTTTCCTGTAAAATTTGGGATACCTTGGCCGCGGAACTCCCCTTGGGGACTTCCAGAAGGACCGTGTCGGGATTTTTGGAGGTCGCGTCAAGCCTTTTTTTGATGGAAAAACCGCAAAAAAGGGCCGCTAAAACCACAAAAACGAACAAAATTGAAAAAATCTTCTTCATAGCGTAAAAATTTAAAAGAAAATTCAACGGATTGCAAAAATAAAAGGTATATTCCTTATGCATTGTTGAATATTTTACCTTGCTTTGAGGAAAGTTATGAAAATGATTAAAAAGGTTATGTTTGTCGCTCTGGCTGTCTTGGTCGCATCTTCTTTTGCTGCCAAGAAGGTTAAGTCCAAGATCGGCGATATCGATCTCACCAAGGAAAAGGGTGGTGGATCCGTGGTCTGTACTGCAGGCTTCAATGATGAACTGACTATCGTGAAGGAAGCTGATACCGACGTTCTGGTGAAGGGCAACTGTGGCCAGGGCTGGGTCGAAAAGTCTAAGATTGAATACGTGGCTGCTCTCGCTGGCGATAAGTCCATGAAATTGGAAGGCGTGGACGTGGTCGGCTGGCTCGATAACCCGAGCGCCGTGTTCGTGTTGGAAAACGATGACATCGACTTCGACGGTGTGAACATCGACCGTGACTTCAAGGAATACTTGCAGCACACGATGGACCGCGAACAGATGGAAATGCACAACAACGAAAACTAGTTGTTGATTTTTCCAATCGATTTTTGAATCCCGCCTTGCGCGGGGTTCTTTTTATTTTGCTTGCTCGGAGCCATATTTTGACTTTTGCATAAATATGCATATTTGCATACATTTGTAATAGATTTTTTCTATATTTGCGCACATGAAATTTTCAACCGGTGTCAAGGACGGTCTCCCTATTGGTCTCGGCTACTTTGCCGTTTCCTTTTCGTTTGGGATTGCCGGCTCCAAGTTCCTTGCCTGGCCCCTGGTGACGCTCATCTCGATGACGAACCTCACTTCGGCGGGGCAGTTCGCGGGCCTCCAGATTATGGCCGATGCCGCGGGTACCTTTATCGAGATGGCGATTGCCACGTTCTTTATCAACTTGCGTTACAGCCTGATGGC
This sequence comes from Fibrobacter succinogenes, assembly GCA_902768325.1. GTDB lineage: Bacteria > Fibrobacterota > Fibrobacteria > Fibrobacterales > Fibrobacteraceae > Fibrobacter > Fibrobacter succinogenes_A. The sequence continues at coordinate 1,273 of CACXKY010000064.1, read as the reverse complement.
GATTTCCCTTTCGCAGAAGGTCGCACCTTCATTCGGGACGTTCAAGCGACTGTTGCTTGCTACGGGCATCACCGATGAAATCTACGCGCTGGCGGTCAGCCAGACCGAGCCCGTGACGGCGCGGTACTTCGCCGGGCTCATGGTGCTTCCTTACATCGGATGGTCTTCTGGAACGCTTTGCGGTGCCGTCTGTGGCGAAATCCTTCCGGCGATGGTGACGAACGCCTTGGGCGTGGCGCTGTACGGGATGTTTGTCGCGATTGTCGTCCCGCGGATGAAGGCTCACCGCCCGACGCTTATCGCGGTATTGATTGCCATTGCTTGCAGTCTCGCGTTCAAGTACGTTCCCGCCTTGAGCGGTGTGACGGTCGGTTTTGCGATTATCATCTGCGCGCTGGTCGCATCGCTTGTGGCGGCGGCGCTTTTCCCGCTTAAAGACGAAGAGGGAGGTGAAGCATGATTGCGACGCATACATACTTCGTGTTCCTGCTCGTGATGGCGGGCGTGACCTACCTGCTGCGTGCGGTCCCGTTCATCCTCCTCAAGGGGAAGATCAAGAGCCGCTTCTGGCGCTCGTTCCTTGCATACGTGCCTTATACGGTGCTTGCCGCGATGACGGTGCCGGCCATCCTCTATTCGACGGATAGCGTCCCTCTGGGAGCATGTGCGTTGGTGGCGGCCGTAATCGCATCCCTTCTCGGGCGCGGGCTTGTGGGCGTCGCTGTTGTGTCTTGCCTGACGGTGCTTGTCGGCGAGTACGCCCTGTTGTTGCTTTTCTAAAAAGCGTTTACAGACAAAAGAAAACTTTAATACCCATGTCCGGAATCGAACCGGAATAACCTCCTTCGGAGGGAGGTACACTATCCATTGTGATACACGGGCGTGTGCCTTTTAAGCGGGTATAATATAGTATTTTTAGTTACTAGTTACTAGTTAATAGTTGCTAGGATCTCTAATATCGAGAAGCTTCTTGAAACCTGTAACACTCAGAACTAGTAACTCAGAACTATTAACTATCACGAAGTGATACAATCAGCTCGTGCGGTTCGGCGTCTACCACCAGCGCGTCGTGGAATTCGCCCACGTCGGCGTCGCCCTCGATTACCTTCACGATGTCGTCGTTCTCCATCGAGTTGCCTTCGGTGCGCCCGTAGAAGTGGTATTCGCTTTCTTCGGCGACCTGGTCGACGATGATGCGGACTTTCTTTCCGATCATCGATTCGGCATGTTCCGCGTCGATTTCTTCCTGCAGGTCCGTCACGGCGTCGAGCCT
>CACXKY010000063.1 GCA_902768325.1 Fibrobacter succinogenes | reverse complement strand
CAAGATGAAGAAGTGACGTCGATTGACGATTTTTTGGAAGAGCCTAGTGCGGCTAATACAAGCGCCGAGAATAATGCGCCTTCTGCGGGTGTTACCCAGCTGGATGAACTTTCGGTGGAAACTGATGCCGAAGCAGAGCAGGCAAAGCAAGCGAAAAAGGTGGAAACCGTTTCGACCATCGACGCTACGGAACTTCAGAATACCAGCAAGAGTATCTCGAAAGCAGTCAATACTTCTTCGGGAGTTAAAGTACGCAAGTCCGGAGGCATGGGCGGCGAGGGCAAAATCAATATCCGTGGTATGGAAGGCAAGAACATCAAGGTGCTCGTGAATGGCGTCCCGATAGAAACTCAGGGAAACCTCGGTCTTGACGATATCCCTATAGACCAGATTGCCGATATCGAGGTGTACAAGGGCTATATTCCGGCGCGTTTTGCAACCGACGGCGCAGGCGGCGCTATCAACATCATTACCAAGAAACGCCCTGCTAATTCGGTTGATGCTTCTTACAGCCTGGCGAGTTACAATACACACAAGGCCTCGCTTACGGCAAGCCATACCATTGATAGCATTGTAGGCGCGGCCGCCCTTGAAGTTGGCGTATCGGGTTACTTTAACCATTCCGATAACGATTATGAATTCACGTCCCCGTACATGAGAAGCTCAACGGGCAAGGATACTTCTGTCATTCGCGATCATGACCATTATACTTCGTATAATGTGCAGGTGTTTACGAACCTGATGGGGGCCTGGTTCGATAACGTTTCGCTTGGCGCTAGCTATGGAGCAAGTGAACATGAAGTCCAGGGGAATACATTCCGTATTACAGAAACGACGATGGATGGCTATAGTTTTGGTACAACATTCGGGCTAGACAAGAAGAATCTTTTTGTGAAAGGTCTGGACTTTGGCAATTATTTTTCGTTCGCTTACGGTGAAAATACAGTGACGGATACTTCGCGCATTCATTGCCGTAACTGGTTTTCTTGCGATACGGCATCGAGAAATGTTGGCGAACTTTCGATGGTGGGACTCCCGAAATTACGTACGGTAGAATCGTTTGATTTCAATGACCTGTTGAATCTGGATTATGAATTCTACAAGAATCAGACGGTTTATTGGAATACCTTGTTCAGATACCGCAAGGAGAATCCAGAAGATGACGTGGGCTCCGAAATGGTGGGTTTCAATATGGCAGGATTTCCTGGCAAGACTTATTCGATGACGACAGGGCTTTCGCTAGAAGACCGTATTTGGGACGAACATATTCAGAATTTGATTGGTTTCAAGTTCCATTACCTGAAAGCCGAAATTTCAAAGCCGGTCTATTCTACGCTCAATGAACCCGAATTGCAGTCGGATGACTACAAAGAATTTAGTTATGACGAAAGTATCCGGTTCCAAATCGTCAAACCGTTTGCGATAAAAGGTTCGTACCAGCACGCGGTGCGCCTTCCGAGTTCTGAAGAACTTTTTGGCGACGGGGCTAAGGTTAGTGCCGCTGTTGGCTTGATGCCCGAGGCTGTGGATAATTTTAATGCGGGTATTTCCATTGACTTGATGGAACTCCCTTTGGTTGCGCGCTTCCGTTTTGACGGAGACTTTTTCTATTCATACTACAAGAATAAAATTCAGTATATAATGTTAGCGCAGGTGGCAACACCCTATTCTAACCTTGACCCGATTCGCGGTTGGGGCTACGAAGGTGATGTGAAGCTTGATTTGAATGAATATATCTTGCTCGGGACGAATTGGACATTCCAGGATTTGCGCAACATCGATTATGTCCCGAAGCAGGGAATTCCCGAAAATGCCATTGTACCGAATATCCCGCGGTATTTTATGAACTATCTCGCGGAATTCCATATTGGTGACTTGATTAACAAAGAAGATTTCTTGAAACTCTGGTGGGCCGCCAATTATACCGCTGAATACTATTACGGTTGGAAAATCAGTTCCCGTCAGGACCGCATGATTCCTGCGTCTTTCTCGCAAGATGTGGGCATTGAATACTCGGTGTGGGACAATAAGCTCGCCTGGAGTTTTGAGGTGGAAAACCTGACAGACCGCGTTGTTTATGACAATTACGGCGAAAGTAAGCCTGGCCGTTCTTATGCGACAAAGATAAGGTACAGTTTTAGGTAGGAAGATGATGCAAGAAGAAAACATCCGTGCTATTTCACTTGGCGAAATGGGTGAAAATTCTAGCGGGAACATCGCTAAGATTGAAGGCGATTCCCGCTTTATCTCCAGAATCATTTCTATCGGACTTACTCCGGGCTCTTCCTTTACGCTTTTGAAAAATGACGGTCGCTCTCCAGTACTCGTTTTTTGCCGCGATACTGTCATTGCGGTGAACCGTAGGGAATGTTCGCAAATTTTAGCTAGGGTGGAAAAGTAGTATGGCTAAAACGATTGCTCTTTTAGGCCAGCCGAATTCGGGAAAGTCAACTCTGTTCAATAACCTTACGGGTCTTCACCAGCGAGTGGGTAACTGGCCCGGGAAAACGGTGGAACGCGCCGAAGGTTTTTTCAGTTATAACGGCGTTGAATACAAGGTCGTCGATTTGCCGGGTAGTTACGGGCTTTCTGCGAATTCCGAAGAAGAAGTCGTTACCCGTAATTACATTCACGGTGGTGAGGCTGATTTAGTCTGCATTTTGGTTGATGCTTCGCAGTTGGAACGCAGCCTCTATATGCTCGCCGATTTCGTGGGCATCAGGGCCCCTGTAATGCTGGTCCTCAATATGATGGATGTTGCCGAGGCTGCCGGTAAAAAATTGATGTGGAGTCTATCGAAAAGAAATTGGGCGTCCCGGTTCTTGGCTTCAGTGCTGCCGAGACCAAACGATACCCCGTATTCCTGAGAACTTTGGAATTGGCTGTAAAATTTCCGAGATTCCTAGATTCCGGTGAACTTCGAAAAGAATTGGAAGAGATCGGCGAAAATAAGGTAGAGTCTCCGCTCCATCTGCTTGAAGAGGCCTTGGGGGAGATTAAACTGGGAAATTCTGAAAAAATGTGGCTTGCCGTTAAACTGCTTGAAAACGACAAGCTCGTGCGCCAAGCGGTTAAGGATAACCTCCCATTTGCAAGGCGTAATGCCGTTGAGACGATTCTTGGAAATGTCGGTGATGGCGGTATTGCAACAGGGGAGGCCAAGTACCGTTGGATTTATAAAATCGTAAAAGAATCCTGCAACGAAAAAGCACCCGACAAGGTGTTCGGAAAGTGGGACCGCATTGCGACTCACCGTATCAAGGGCAAGATATTCTCGTTCGTCATTATGGTGGTGGCACTCCTTGCTTGCATGATCCTCGCTTTCCCCGGCATGGGAATCGGTTTTGGCTTGCAACCGCTCCTGCAGTCGCTTGTGGAGAAGGCTGGCGCATCGCTTGGTGCTTGGCCTGTTGTGGTCTCGTTTGTCAATAACGTCTTGGTGGGCGGAACCTGCATCACGGTTTGCATGACGAGTTTCATTTTCTCGATAATATTCGTCTTCCGCATTCTTGAAGAAATCGGCTATATGGCGCGATTCTCGTATGCGTTTGACAACTGGCTTTCTCGCTTGGGGCTGCATGGCAAGGCTATCATGCCGCTGTTTTCTGGAATTGGTTGTACGGCGGGTGCTGTTTGCGGGACGCGTGTGCTTGATACCCGCGGGCAGCGCTTGTTCGCCCTGGTACTCCTGTGGGCGATTCCGTGCGGCTCCAAGGTGGCCGTGGTGCTGTTCCTGGCTTCTACTTTCTTCGGTTCTGCGGCTCCGTTCTTTGCCATCGGTTACGTGGCGCTGATTTTCCTGTCGTTTTGGCTTTCGTCCATCTTGTTTGGCAAAAAGCTTATCCCCGAAAACGAGCGTGTGGGCATGATTATGGAATTGCCTCCTTACCATAAGCCGCATTGGAAGATGATTGCCGCGATGGTCGGGCGCAGCACTTGGGGCATTTTCAAGAAGGCCCTCAAGATGATCCTTATGGTGGCCGCGGTGTTCTGGGCGCTTTCTTATGCGAGCGACGGCAATGTCGAAAATACGATTCTGTACAGGATCGGCAATGCGATTGAGCCTGTGACGATGTTCTTCGGCATGCGTTGGGAACTCTTCATCTCGTACCTAGGTGGAATGTTCAGCAAGGAAGCGTCCCTTGGCATTATGAGTACGCTGTTTAACCATACCGGAGAAGCGTTCTCGTTGGTGACCCGTGTGGCGGCGAGCGACAATTTGGGCGAGGTCCTTGCCAAAACGATTTCGAAACCGGAAGCCTTGGCATTCCTTTTTGCTTCCATGTTCAACGTCCCCTGCGTACTTGCCATGGGTACGACTTACCGCGAGGTGGGGGCCATTAAGTGGCTGGCTACGATTATGGGGTACTACATCGCTCTATCGCTGGGTTTGGGCTTTATCGGCTATCATATCGGACTGCTTATTTTCTAAAGGAGAATGCTTATGCCTAATGTGAAAACAACTGGTAAGAAATCTTCGAATACCTTGGTGCGCGACCTGGTGAATGTCGGCATCTTTGCGGCACTCTATTTCGTGCTTGCATTTGCTTCGTCAAGCATCGGCTACATTCCGGCGCTGATCATTTTTTCAACAGGAAGCATCAGCCTTGTGACGAGTATTCCGCTGTTTCTGTTCTTCTTGAAGATTGATAGGCCGATTTTTTGCTGCTTGTTGTTCAGCAGTTTCTTCGGCTGTGTGATGCTGATGATGGGACAGAGCCTTTTGATGTTGCCGATTTTTGTGACTGTAGGTGTTTTGACAGGCTTTTGCTTGAAAATTTTGCACAAGTCTTTTTGGGGCTTGTTCTCGGCAAATGTCTCCATGAGCCTTTTGTCATCTTCGATGATGCTTCCGTTGTGGCTTTCTACCGAAGAATACCTGGCGTATGCGAGCGGCATGAGCGATGAAGGCTATGTCGCGAAGATGGCCGAACTTGCAAACAGTTACTGGCCTTTGGTGGCCATATTCGCATTTGGTATTTTGGGCGCGGTTGTGGGGTCGTTTATCGCCCGCCGCGTGATGAAAAAGCATTTTGAACGGATAGGGCTTGCCTAGTGAAACTGGATCCTCGGACAAAGCTGTTCCTGGTTGCCGCAGCGAACACCATGATTTTTTCGGTCCCGTATGCTTATAGCATGCCGATGGTGGCCGCTGTTCTGGTCTTGCTGTTGCTTGAAAAGAAATGGAAATTCATGAGTGTATTTTTTCCGGTATATGCTATAGCGGCACTCTGTTTTGATTATTTGAAGCAGCTGGATTCCGGAATGATTGGCACGTTACTGGCGGCTACCGTTCTCTTGATTTGCCGTATGATGCCTGTTGGCGTGGTGTTCTATTACATCATGGCGACGACCAAGGCGAATGAATTTATGGCGGGAATGTCGAAAATGCATGTGCCGAATAAGGTGACCATTCCCTTGACGGTGATGATTCGCTTTTTCCCAACGGTATTCGATGAATCGCGGGCTATCAGCACTGCGATGAAAATGCGCGGCATTCGCCTGTTTAGCTTGCATACTCTCAAGAATCCGTTGACGATTTTAGAATATAGGCTCATTCCGCTTCTCGTTTCGATTACGAAAATCGGCGATGAACTTTCTGTCGCGGCGTCGACACGTGCCCTTGCCCCCGATACCAGGCGTACCTGCATTGTGCCGATAGGGTTCCATGTACAAGATGCTGTTGTCTTTGTTTATTGTATTGCTGTAATCGCTTTTGTCGTGGTCTCTCACATATGAAAATAACCCTCAAAGACGTATCCTTTTCCTACACCGACAGCATTGACGATGCGATTCTCAAAGATGTCAACCTTCAAATTGAATCGGGGGAGTGCGTGGTGTTGGCGGGGGAGTCGGGCTCCGGAAAAACCACCATTTCCAAACTGATTAACGGGCTTATTCCGCTGTACCAGTCGGGAACCATGGCTGGCGACGTGTTCTTGGGCGACAAGAATACCTCCGATATGACGCTTGCTGAGATTTCGAAGTATGTGGGCTCGGTATTCCAGAATCCGCGTTCGCAGTTTTTCAATATCGATACGGATAGCGAGATTGCGTTCGGTTGCGAAAACTTGGGCATTGAACCGGAAGAAATTCGTCGCCGCATTGAGAAAACGGTCGAGGATTTTCATTTGGAATCGTTGTTGGGGCGTAACATTTTCCACCTTTCGGGTGGCGAAAAGCAAAAGATTGCCTGCGCTTCGGTGAATGCGACGGACCCTGATATTTTTGTTCTTGACGAACCTTCCGCCAATCTTGACTTGAAAACCGTTGATGACCTTGCCGAAATCATCAAATTGTGGAAATCCCGCGGCAAGACGGTTGTCGTGGTGGAACACCGCTTGCATTACCTGCGGGACATCGCTGACCGCATTATCTATGTGAAAGAGGGGCGTATTGAATGCGAATGGACCCCGGCAGAACTGGAGGCGAAAGGGCCCGATTATGCGGCTAGCCTCGGATTGCGCAGCATAAAGCTGGTGCAGTTGGGCGGAACGGGGGTGTCGCCTGCCGCACAGCGGGACGAATCCATCACTTTCCGCAACCTTCGTTTCGCTTACCAAAAAAAGTTCCCGATTCTCGATATTCCTGAACTTTCACTTCCCAAGGGCAAAATTACTGCCCTTCTTGGCCATAACGGTGCTGGAAAATCGACCCTTGCACAGCTGGTGTGCAGCCTTCGCGGCTCGTGGAGCCAAAAACGCGCTGCCCGCAGGTTGGGAACCTACTTGATTATGCAAGACGTGAACCACCAGCTGTTTACCGAAAGTGTCCTGGACGAGGTCTTGCTGGGCATGAACCCGAAAGACGAATCGGCCGCTCTCGAAATTCTCGACAGCCTCAACCTTAAGGACTATGTCGAAAAGCATCCGATGGCTCTTTCAGGCGGGCAAAAACAGCGTGTCGCTATTGCAAGCGGGGTCAGCTCGAATCGCAACCTGATCGTATTCGATGAACCTACGAGCGGCCTTGATTACCGCCAAATGCTTGCTGTTTCCGCAACGCTCAAGGCGCTTGCGAAGCGCGGTAAGACCCTTTTCGTGATCACTCACGATCCGGAACTCGTCTTGAACTGTTGCCACCATGTCATCCGTATGGATCATGGCCGTATTGTAGAAGAATATTCCCTGTAAAAAAACTCTCTCAATAAAAGAAGCCACCCCGTTTTCGCGGGGTGACTATTTTTTGTTCCAGGAATGGAGTACTCTAAAATTAATCGGCGATGGGAACGATGTAGTATGCGTTTCCGGTGGTCACGTTCATTTCCTTGGTGACCTTGCCGCTGTCAATATCGTAGCGGTAGATAGCGCCGCCCTTCTTGTCGGCATGGCCCACGAGGACACTCTTGCCGTCGGCATCAAGATGGATAGAGGGGGCGAACCACGAAATGGTCGGAGAGAGGTCCTTGACCTTCTCGACGGTCTTGTTATAGATATCTACAACCACGTATTGCCATTCGTAATCGTACCAGTTGTTCGGATTGGAGAAATTGCCGAAGAAGCCAAAGAACTTGCCCTTGCCGATATAGGTGCCGCCGACCATCAGGCTGTTATTGTTGCTCTTCTTGCCGTTATAGGCGGCTTCGTGCATATGGAACACCCAGTCCTTGTCGAATTCGGTTTTACCCTTCTTGATGCGGACCCAGCCTTCCTGGTAACCTTCGATAAAGCTGTAGGAAGCGTTGGAGTAGAAGTAGATGTCACCCTTTTCGTCGACAAAAGAGGCGGTGTTGTTCATGTCGTCCATGCCGCCGACGGCTGCAACCTTGTCGCTGTAAATGACCTTGTCGACCTTGTCGCTCTTTACGTCGATGATGGCCACACTGGCGCGAGGACCGGCAATCGCGTTATCGAAATCGACAAACTGGTTCAACGATACGAACATCTTGTCGTCGCGAATCACGGCAGAGCCCGGAACAGATGTCAGGGCGCCGCTTTCTTCGTCGATGTAGCTGGAAAGGTCGATGGTGGCCGTGGTCTTGAGAGTCTTGGGGTCAAGAGCCGTGATGGCGTCGCCCAGGGCCTGTTCAACGTACATCTTGTTTTCGTCGACGAACTTCATCATGATGGCGTTCGTTCCCTTAAACTTGGCCTTGGCAGCGGCCTTGTCGGCCATATGGCCATTCTTGACTTCGTAGCGGGAAAGCGTGCTGTTTCCGCCGTCAGAAACAAGGGTGTAGACCGAACCGTCAAAGTAGGCGACTGCACCCGTATTCGGAGCCTCGATAAAATCTTGGACGAGTTTGGACTGATTGTCGGAAAGAGATCCAAGACCCACGAACTGCGAAGTTTCCATCATGAAGGAAAGAAGGTAGAGGTCGCCAGTTTCGTTGGACGGTTCATCGCCAGAAGCACTGGAGCTGGAATCGTCGCCGCAGGCAGCGAGCATCATTGTAGATGCGATTGCTGCAATGGTTAGTTTATTCTTGAAGAGGTTCATTGGGTATCCTTTTGTTTATAGTGTAAACTTGACTTTTGTCGCAAAGGCGCGGCCTGGCTTGGATTCGCCATACTTGTCGTAGACGAGTTCATCCATAAAGTTGCGCACTTCGAAATTCCATGAAAGCTTGTTTGCAAGAATCGAGTATTCGACTCCTATGTCTTGCGAGAATGAGCTTGGAATGGTACGGTCCTGTTTCTTGGAGACTTTCCAGGAGTAGTAATATTCATCGGTGTAGTTGGCAAGCCAGTAAAGTTTGAAGAAGTCATCGCGGAAAAGCAAGTCGCCTAGGTGAAATTCTGCACCGAAGTTCATGTAGAATGTGGGGATGTTCGGTACGGTCAGGCCCTTCGCGATTCCAAACGCCATATCTGCCTCGCGGCTTTCGGCATCTTGCTTGGTCATGTTGTAGGTGAGCGAGATGTATTCGTTGACATCGACTGCGGCATCAATTTCAAAACCGGTCGTCTTGGTGCCAACGCTGTTGTAATACGGTCGCGGAATCGAGACGAAGTTATTCCAGTAAATGCGGTCATCCATGAGCATATAGAACCAGTTGAATTCCAAATGCAGTTTTAACAGCAGTGGAATCTGTCGTAGGTCGAGTTCGGCGCCTGCCGTAAAGTTGTCCGACTTTTCGGGCTTCAGGTCCGGGGCGCACAACACGTACAATCCGTCACCAAAAATTTCTTCGCGGGTCGGGAACCGTAGGCTGTGCTGATACCCGCCTTTCACGGCAAACTGATCAATGACGGCCAATTGGTCTATCAATTTTAAGCGCAGGTTATCGCTGTAACCATAATCCTTGTTGTCGGCATAATCATCGGTCAACTGCTGGATTCTGTTTTCGCCGTCATCCTCGGCTTCGATGACGTAATAATACCCTTTGACTCCTGCTACGTTCTGGATGCGTTCGTTCCAGAAATTATTTTCAAGCGAAAGACCCGATACTACCGAATGGCTATGGCCCGGGAATCCTGCGTTGTTGAGAGTCTTGCCTTTAGCCATACGTTTGTCCGTCGGGTCTTGCGATTCGTAGCGGTACAGGCCGCTCCAGGTGAGAATGTGGTTCTGGGTGAAGGCGTAATCAAAGTTCCACGGAACGATAAAAGTCTGGTTTTCGCGTTCTATGTGCGACGCTCCGCCAAGAGAAATTTCGCCGTAAGCCTTTTTACTTTCGCGTACATTCTCTTTGTCCCAGCCGTAATAATACGTATGGCTCGTATCAATAACCGCCTCTTTGCCGTAGGCGTAGCTTAGCGAAAGACCCATCGATAGTCCCTTGATAAACAGGTTTGCTTTTTCAAGGGAAAGGTTTACGCCGTACGATTGCGCATTTGCGGTCGCCTCTTCGATGCGGTGCGCGTTTGACTCTATTTCTTTGTCCATCGCATTGTAGATTACGCCTAATGTCAACTTGTCAAAAAAGAAACGCTCGAAAGAGACATACGGTAGCACATTATAGCTGTAGTAACGGTCGTGTTCACGCGTTACGGTCGTATCCATGTAGGGCGTGGTGAATTCATAATCGTTGTCGGAGTAGTTGTAATAGGCCGAAATTCCGGTGGCGATAGCGCGGCTCTTGAGCGAATCGGTTACCCATACGTATTTTGCGTCAAGCGAGGCCTTATGCGTATTGAAACTTCCGAAGCTGTAGGAACCCGTAACCGAACTCTTGGGCAGGTCATGTGTCACGATGTTGATTACACCGCCCATGCCGTCGGTGGCGAAGCGTTCGGGGACGTAGCTTTTGTAAATCTCGATGCGGTCAATCTTGTCGATAGGAATGTCGTTGACGGAGAAGTTTCCGTTGCCGTTATCAACAGGGACGCCGTCGACAAGGACTTTTACGTTTTTGCCTTCCATGCCGCGGATGTTGATCTTGCTTTCGCTGCCCATGCCACCCGACTGACGGATTTTTACGCCCGAAGAGCGGTTTGTGGCGTCTGCGATGGTGGTGCTGGAGCCCTGCATTTCCGTGGCATCCATAACCTTGACCGATTCGGCTTTCGTTTTCTTGTCGATCGGAGCGGCTTCGTTGATTCCTTCGCCTTCGATGCCCATTTCGTCAAGGACGGTTACCCCAATTTGCGAATCATTCGCATTTTTGTCCGTGTCAGAGGACGGATTGGAGGATTCTTCGGCAAAAAATTCGTCAAAATTCGTGACATCTTCGTCGGGGTTTGCCCCCGTCGATTCCTGTGCCCGCGTTGCAACCGCCGCGATGGCAATCAAAATGAGGATAATCGTTATCAGTTTGTATACAAAAATTCGTTTCATCGGCCCCAAATTGAGAAAATGGGACCTAAAATATCTACTCCAATTGGTTTTGCGAAAATCCGTTTGGAGTAGAACAGAAAAAGTTTTTTTCCAAAATTTGATTCAGCCCTTTTGGGAGGAAACTCTATGAAAAAGAAATCTCTGCTCTCTTGGATTTTTCTGTTTGCCAGAAACAAGAAAAAATACTACATCGCAAGCATTTTCTTTGCGCTCTTGCGCGTTGCTTGCGGAATCGCTCCTTACATCATTATCGCAAACATCGTGCGCGAACTGCTCTCGGGCGTGCGCGATTGGGACGTCTATCTAAAAGAATGCCTGATTATTGCGGCATTCTGGTTCGGGAATGTCCTGTTCCACAGCATTTCGACGACGCTTTCGCACGTAGCGACGTTTAACGTTCTCGGCAACATCCGCAAGGACCTTTGCGACAAGCTATCGCGTGTGCCGCTGGGTTCTGTTCTCGACATGCCCTCGGGCGCGCTCAAGAACATCCTGGTAGAACGCATCGACAGCATGGAAACGACGCTTGCGCACGTGGTTCCGGAATTTACCTCGAACCTGATTCTCCCTGTGCTCATGTTCGTCTACCTTTTCCATATCGATTGGCGCATGGGACTAGCCTCGCTTGGAACGCTCCCGATCGGTATGGTCGCCATGGCCGTCATGTTTGCCGGAGCGCAAAAGTGGTTCGACAATTCTATCCAGAAAACGAAGGCGTTGAACGACACCGCGGTTGAATACATCAACGGCATCGAAGTTATCAAGGCGTTTGGCAAGTCAAAGTCTTCTTACGACAAGTTTGTAGTAGCCGCAAAAGAAGGGAGCGACTGTTTTGTCGAATGGATGCGCAATTGCATTTGGCCGCACACCCTTGCCATCACGGTCGCTCCTGCCACGCTATTGACGGTGTTGCCGTTTGGCGGTTACTTCTATTACAACGGTTCCATTACGGCCGTCGATTTTATCACTGTCATCATCGTTTCGGTGAGCATCATGATGCCGCTCCTCACCATCATGAGTTACAGCGACGACATCAGCAAGGCGGGCGTTATTTTCGGTGAAGTCGGCTCGGTTTTGGATATGAAGGAACTTGCGCGCCCCGCGACCGACAAGCAGAAGCCCGCCGACAATTCCATCACATTGAAAAATGTGCGCTTTAGCTACCATAAGGGTATCGAAGGCGAAGAAAAGAAGGAAATTCTCCACGGCATCGACATGACACTCCCCGAAGGGAGCTTTACCGCATTCGTGGGCCCGAGCGGTTCGGGCAAATCGACGATTGCACGCCTTATCGCCTCGCTGTGGGATGTTGACAGCGGCGATATCGAAATCGGCGGCGTGAACATCAGGGATCTTTCGCTCGAAGAATACAACCGCCGCATCGCCTACGTTTCACAGGATAACTTCCTGTTCGACATGTCTGTCCGTGAGAACATTCGGCTCGGGCGGCCTTCGGCATCCGATGCCGAAGTCGAAGAGGTGGCGCGCCAAAGCGGCTGCTACGAATTTATCATGAGTCTTGAAAACAGTTTCGACACGATTGTCGGCGGCTCGGGCGCCCACCTCTCCGGTGGCGAGCGCCAGCGCATCGCCATCGCCCGTGCGATGATGAAAAACGCCCCCATCGTCATTTTGGACGAGGCGACCGCCTACACCGACCCCGAAAACGAAGCCATCATCCAGAAATCCGTGGCAAAGCTCGTGCAAGGCAAGACTCTCATCGTCATCGCACACCGCCTTTCGACCGTCAAGGATGCCGACAAGCTCTACGTCATCAAGGACGGCAACATCGACAGCAGCGGCACGCACCAGGAACTGCTTGAAAAGGGCGGTCTGTACAAGTCCATGTGGCAGGCCCACATCAGTGCCAAGGATTCCGAGGAGGATGCATAAATGTTCGATACACTCATCAAGTTTTTCAATTTCTGCAACACAGAAAACCGCCACAAATTCTACGGCTCTATCATCGTGGGAATTTTCAACTCCTTCTTCATGGCGCTCCGCATCGGTGCCATGGCCGTCATGTTGCAGGGCGTCATTCGGCACGTACAAGGCGAAGCGCCGTTTACCATGGATACAGTCTGGCTTTCGCTTGGGATCATGGTGGCAAGCCTTATCGGCGCAACCGTCACCAAGCGCGTCATGAGCATGTGGCAAACCGAGGGCGGTTACCGCACTTGCGCCTCCAAGCGCATCGAAATCGCCGAACACCTGCGTTACCTGCCCATGGGCTACTTCAACAAGAACAGCCTCGGCTACATCACCTCCGTCACC
>CACXKY010000062.1 GCA_902768325.1 Fibrobacter succinogenes | reverse complement strand
CGCAAAGCTTCCGCGTTGAATCGAGTCCCGGCACCATGCCGAACATGAACCGCGATTCAAGATATTCCATACCTGCCGTTTGCATGGGCACAAATATAGTTATTGGTCATTAGTCATTAGTCATTAGTCATTGGTCATTAGTTATTAGTTACTAGGGTTCGAGAATCGAGAGGTTTTAATTGCTCATTGGCAGTTGACTGCCCCAGTTAATTGCGGACTGGAAAAACTATATTCAAGTTATCACACTACGGTTTTTATTATGAGATTATCGGCACTTCCACTGCTCCTGGCGGCGTGTTTTTCCGTTGCTTTTGCGAAAGTCAATCCCGAGGCCGCCCCACAGCACTACAACTACCGCGATGCGAGCAAGCAGTTGCGGCGCGTGTATTACGGCGATTTGCAAGAAACGCTCTATTGCGGTTGCAAATACGACGACAAGAAGAGCGTCGATTTTTCGAGTTGCGATTTCAAGCCCCGCGATAATCCCAAGCGCAAGAGTTTCAAGCGCGCCGAAAAGATCGAGTGGGAGCACATGGTGACCGCCCACAACATGGGACACTTTCTCCCCTGCTGGAAAGACGGTGGCCGCAAGAACTGCAGCATCAACGACACCACCTTCAAGGTAATGGAAGGCGACATGCACAACCTGTGGCCCGCTATCGGCGAAATCAACGGCGACCGCAGCAACTTCATGTACAGCCAGTGGACCAACAATCCCGAACCGATGTATGGAAACTGCAAGACCATCGTCGACTTCAAGGAGAAAAAAGCGCAGCCCCGCGAAGAGGCGCGCGGCATTGTCGCCCGGGCCAGTTTCTATATGGAAAAGACTTACGGCGTGAAGCTATCGAATCAAGACCGCAAGCTCTTTGAAGCTTGGGACAAGATGTACCCCGTCACCGAAAAGGAATGTGAACGCGACCGCCGCATCTTCAAGGTGCAAGGCGACCACAATCCCTTCGTATACGAAAGATGCCCTGATAATTAATTACTGGGTCGCTCCACGACCGTTACTAGGGCCACTTCGTGGCAGTTCTAAGTTCTAAGTTACTAGTTCCGAGTGTCGCGGCCTTCAAGAAACTCTTGATATAAGATAATCTAGTAACTAGTAACTCGCAACTCGTAACTGCGCCATAGGCGCCTACATCCAGCCGCGGTCGGACGTACCGGAAATACCGCGAATCTTGAGGTCGAAATCGTCCTTGTTCGTCGCAGCGTTCATCGCCGTCTCGAGCGTGATCTGCCCCGTCTGGTAAAGATTGAGCAAGGCCTGGTCGAACGTCTGGCTGTGATACTGCATGTGGCCTTCGGCAATCGCCTGTTCCACCAGTTCCAACTTGTCCTTGTCGCGGATGTATTCCTTGATGGCAGCCGTATTCACGAGCACTTCGGCAGCGGGGACTCGCCCCGTCCCGTCGGCAGTCGGCAACAGGCGCAGCGAAATGATACCTGCGAGGACTTCGGCCAAGAGCAGGCGGATTTCGTCGTGCTGGTGCGGCGGGTACATGGAAAGCACACGCTGGATCGTTTCGGTAGCGTTCGTCGTATGGATGGTCGCGAACACCATGTGGCCCGTATCGGCAGCGGTAAGCGCAATCTGCATCGTTTCGAGGTCACGGATTTCGCCCACGAGCAACACGTCCGGGTCCTGACGGAGGGCGGCACGCAAGGCGTTCGCATACGAAAGCGTATCCACGCCGATTTCGCGCTGCGAAATGATGGCCTTCTCGTCCCTGTAAAGGTATTCAATCGGGTCTTCGACGGTGATGATGTTGACCGCTTCGCGCTGGTTGATGTAATCCAGCATGGACGCAAGCGTCGTCGACTTTCCGGAACCGGTCGTTCCCGTCACGAGCACAAGGCCACGGCGGGTAAGCGCCATATCGCGGATAATTTCGGGCAAATGAAGTTCTTCAAACGCAGGAATCTTCGCCTTGATGTGACGAATCACGATGGCGATGGTACCGCGCTGGCGGAACACGTTCACACGGAAACGTCCCATATCGCGGGCGCCCACGGCAAAGTCGCATTCCTTATTTTGTTCAAAACGCAACTTCTGGTCGCGGTTCATGATATCATCCAGGAAGGAATCCATCATACCGGGGTCGACACGGGTTTCAAAAATCTTGGTCAAGGCGCCATTGATGCGGTAAATCGGCGGAACGCCCGTCCTGATGTGCAAGTCGGACGCCTTGTTGTCCACCATGGCGCGGAGCAACTGTTCAATTTTCAATTCAGCCATTGGCTTCGCCTCCGAACTTTTCGCGGTAGGCCTTCTCGATTTCCATCAGGCGGTTCAAGATTTCGGTATTCTGGGGCTCCTTGCGGGCAAGGTCCTCGTAGATATCCAAAGCCTTGTCGACCAAGCCTTGTTCGTAATAGATTTCGGCCAGAGTCCTCGTGTTCAAGCTTTCATCGAGTTCCGCCGTACCACGGGAAAGCGGTGCCGACGGGTCCTTGATAAGACCGCTGGAAACTTCGTCATCGGAGTCCCCGGACATCAAGAAGTCGACGCCCTTGTTACCGGCCACATGTTCTTCGGGCGGAGTATCGTCGTCCGTTTCGAAGAGCCCCTTGAAAGCGCCATCCACGGCCTTTTCAAGAGATTCCGTTTCTACGGCGGAAGGCGCTTCGGCTGCCGCGTCCAAGGCGGGTTCAGCAGCAGGAGCGGCTTGAGTCTTGTTCTCCCCTTCTTCCGGCAAATCATCTTCACCGAAGAGGCGGCTGAAGGACTTATCGATATCGGCTTCAATAGAGCTGTTCTGCAGCGGAGCTTCTTCAATCGCGGCACCGGTATCTTCTTCGCTCGGAGCAAAGGAACCAGCGGGCTTCGCCTCCGGCAGGTCAAGATCGTCAGCGGTATCGCCGAAGATGTTCGTGAACGCACCGCCCATTTCCTTGGCGAAATCGTCGGCAGTCGTGTCGGCATTTTCCGTCGCAGGGATGCTCAGTTCTTCTTCGGCGTGCGTCACCTGTTCGGCAAGCGTTTCGCTAGGAGCCGGTTCCACAGCAGGCGCGGCCGTGTTCTGCGGATTTTCTTCCGGGAGGTCGTCTTCGCCAAAGAGGGAATCGAACGCGCTGTCCACGCTGAAAGGCTGGTCATCTGCCGCGGCCGGCTGTTCGGCAACGGGCTCCACAGGCGGTTCGGCGGCAAGCGGTTCCGCCGGAGCGAGCTCTTCCGTAGCGGTTTCGGCAGGCAGTTCAAATTCGTCAGCAGACTTTTCGAAGAGGGAGCTTTCAGAAGACTTCTCGAACAGGGAGTCCGCATTGCCCGTTACGGCAGGAGTGTCCTCGGCAGGCAGTTCAAATTCGTCGGCAGACTTTTCAAAGAGGGAACTTTCAGAAGACTTCTCGAACAGGGAGTCCGCGTTGCCCGTTACGGCAGGAGCGGCGTCGGCCGCCGGAAGTTCAAAGTCATCGGACGGAAGCTCCAGGCTATCCGCAGACTTTTCGAACAGCGACGAAGAAGACTGCGGTTTTTCTTCGGGGAGTTCGTCTTCGCCAAAGATGTCGTTGAACGCGCTGTCCACGCTCTGGGGTTTGTCTTCTTCGACCGGGGCTGCCGTCTGCGGCTTTTCCTCGGGGAGTTCGTCTTCGCCAAAGATATCGTTGAACGCACTGTCCACGCTCTGGGGCTTGTCTTCTTCGACTTCGTTTCCAAAAACGTTCTGGGCGGTAGTGTCTGCGGCCGCCGGTTCTTCGTCCAACGAAGTAGGCAGGTCGAGCTTCGCAAAAGGAGATGCTGGGGCTTCGGGTTCCAAATCGTCGTCTTCACCGAACATGTCGTTAAAGGCAGAACTCACATCGCTTCCAGAGACCTTCTCGTCTTCCGGGAATTCTTCCGGCATCGAAGGTTCGTCGTTCAAGAAGTCCTGCATGGCAGAATCCAGCGAGGACTGGAGGCTGTCCATGGCCGCTTCTTCGCCGCTATCCTGAGTGGCGGCAATCGAAGCAAAGGCGGCAAACGGATCTTCTTCGTCCGCAGCGGCCTCGGAATTTTCAACAGGGGCATCGATGGATTCTGTCGCGGTTGCGGCAGCTTCGGCCACAGCCGTCTCCGCTGCATCGGGAGTGGCGTCCATCGTCATGTCTTCAGGCATCGAGAAATCGTCGTTGGTCAGTGCCGTAGCGGTAGCCGCAACGACAGCGACCTCTTCCACATGGTCATATTCTTCTTTCCAGAACGTGTCCAGGGGGTCCATATCGTGCACGCGGCGGTAGCACTTGTTGCGTTCGTTCTCGTTGCCCAGCTGTTCATAGGCATCGCCCATGCGCTTCTGAGCAGAAAGGCAGAACGGGTCGTACTTGAGCACCCTTTCGCATTCCGTGATACAACCATCAAAATCACCCTTTTCAAAAAGGATGACGGAACGGACGAGCATGGCCGGAACATCGCTGGGATAAAGAGTCAAGCCGCCATCAACGCGCGCCAAGGCGGTATCGAGATCTCCCGATTCGCGTTCCAGGTCGGCAAGCCAGGCAAAAGCCTGGGAATTACTCTTTTTCTTGCCAATACTCTTTTTTAGGGAATCCAACAACGCTGTTGCCATTATGCCCTCGACGGTAGAATGATAGCCTCATCGGAAAGCAAAACAGGAATTCCTTCACGTACAGGATAGAGGCGCTGGCCATCTTCTGTAACAAGGGCTTCTTCCAGTTTTTCCGAAATTTTCTCGCCAGCCGCGTTCTGCAGGGAACCGACCGCAATTGCCTGATTCAGGGACGCCAAGGTAGCGTCGTCGACAAGTTTCAAACGACCCCGAGTTTCGGGGCAACAGAGAATATCCAAAAGATTCGTATCCAACATAAGACCTTTATAATCAACCACTTAGATTATAAGGTAAAAATAACTTCATTTTTATAGAAAGGTACGGTTTTCGCCTGAATTAATGCAGGTATTTCAGGTTTACCAGGGCAAAATTGCCGTTTTTTCCGTCTCCAATGAGCAAATAGACCGTCAATTTGAGCTTTTCGAGCCAATTGATGTCAAAATCTTCGCGATATCCAGAAAAATTCGACACGACCAGGAGTTCACGGCACCCGGTACGGTTGCAAATGGATTCCATGTCCGAAAGCGGCCCCAGCAGGTGCTTGCGGTTCACCACGCTAATCTTGTCCGGTTCCCCACTCACGCATCCCAGGATTTCGATACCGGGAATCACGTTGTAGCTATCGAACCAGTTGTTCAGGGAATCTTCGGAGCCACCGAGCAAGATAGAACGGTGGCGTTTTTTCGCGAAAATACGGTAGAAATAGTTTATCCAAAATGCGACACGGCGCCAGGCGAAAAGCGCAAGCGGAATAAACAGGCAAGAACAGAGGACCACCGTAAGCCAATGGCGGTCATAAGGCAAATAGGTGTCTTGACCGTCAACGACAGGAATCTGGGCAAAATAGCGAAATGCCGCATAGCCGCCGACCGCAACCAGGTTCAGCGGGATCAGGTAGCGCAGGAATTTTTCGCCCTTGAGGCTAGACGCCGCATATTCCCCACGGAAAATGAGGAACATCATGTTCACGACAACGACAATGGCCACAAGCCACCAGTCTTCGAACTGGGAAAAGTCCCAAATCGAATGCTTGAGCACCGCCGAAATGCAGCCCGAATTCGATACAGCCCCGCTGCCAAGATCCACTTCGGCACAATAGGATTCTATTGAAGCGCTCTGATTCAAGGCCGTAAAGGACCACAAGGCAATCACGCCCAAGTCCAGGAACATCTTCCAGAACTTCGGGATAAGCCTAGAGAACATCCCCACGAACGCGGCAAACAAAATACCGAACGATACGAGGAAATTAGGGATAAAGTAAAGGTCCTTGTGCTTTTTCACAAAGATAAGCATCGCCTTGTAGAAATCCACGTAGGAACCCCAACGGCGCGTACGGCAGCTCTGCCCCTTAAAATGCAAGATATTCGTCGCAGGCGTATAATAATTCTTGAAACCCGCCGCCTTTGTCCTAAAGCAAAGGTCCAGGTCTTCACCGTACATAAAGAAATCTTCGTCAAAACCGTTCAGGGATTCGTATAGGTCGCGCTTGATGCAGAAGAACGATCCACTGATGGCGTCCACCTCGATCATTTCGTCGGGGTCGGCATAGGTCATGTTATAGCTGGCGAGCAGTTTGTTCTTCGGGAACATTGCCGCAAGGCCAATCGTCTTGGAAACAGCGGAAATAATTGTCGGGAACGACCTACGGCAAGCCCACTGGATGGAGCCGTCTTCGTTCAAGATGCGGCAACCCACGGTTCCCGCATCCGGATGTTCTTCCATGAACTCGAGCATGCGCTTGAACGAGTCCCTGGAAATAACCGTATCGGGATTGATGAAGAAAAGGAACGGCTTTGTCGCCTTCTTTTCGGCCAGGTTACAGCCCTTGCCAAATCCTAGGTTCGTATCGGAATCAATCCATTCAACTTCCGGGAAGAAATTCTTGATTTCCGGAAGAATCGGCTCGGTAGAACCGTTATCGAGAACGATAATCTGTGAATCGAGCCCTTCACATGCGTCGCGAACGGACTTCAAACACGCGGGGATGAAGTCGCAGGAATTGTAGGCAACGATAATGACGGAACAAGAATACATGGACGCTATGCGAGGCCAAGACGGAGTTTAAGGACCAGGAAGAAGGCTTCGGAAATGATTCCGCCACTCATCTTGGATGTTCCGCGGGTGCGGTCGGTAAACACGATGGGGATTTCCTTCACACGGAGGCCCTTCTTCCAAATCTTGAACGTCGTTTCGATCTGGAAGCAGTATCCGTCGCTCTTCATCTTGTCGAGGTTCAACGCCTGCAAGGCTTCACGGCGGAAGCACTTGAAACCGCCCGTCGCATCGCTAATCGGGAGTCCCGTCACCAAACGCGTGTAGACGTTCGCCCCATAGCTCAGGATAAGCCTGCGCAAGTCCCAGTTCACGACGCTGATGCGGTGATTCTGGTAACGGCTTCCCAAGACGAGGTCGGATTCTTCGGCGGCTTCCAAGAAGCGGTTCAAATCCGTAGGAGCGTGGCTAAAGTCGGCGTCCATTTCAAAAACGCGTTCGTAATCGCGTTCCAGGGCCCACTTGAAGCCCATGACATAGGCCGAGCCCAGCCCCATCTTGCCCTTACGGCGCAGCAAATGGATACGCGGGTTCTTGTCCGCTTCGGCCTGGACCATATCGCCCGTGCCGTCCGGAGAACCGTCGTCGACAACCAGAATTTCCAGGCAACTGTTCTGTTCCAGGATCGCCGACATGATCAGGAGGATATTTTCCTTCTCGTTATAGGTAGGGACAATCACTAAACTCTTAGGAAATTCCATATTCAATAACTCCACGTATCAATCTACAAATCAAATTTCGCGAAAAGTATCCGAAACTGGGAAACTGCGCTTTTTATTGCCCACCATCATCTCGCCCAAAAGCCCGAGGGAACCGAACTGGACGCCCATGACCAGCGAGAAACCGCCGGCCAACAGGAGCGGACGCACATGCATCGCGCCGGTTTGGAGCCATTCGTAGCCAAAGTAGCCGCAAACGCCGAGCCCGAGCAGCACGAAAAGCAAGCCAAGGAGACCGAAGAAGTGAAGGGGCTTGGCCGAGAAGCGGCGCATGAACACCAGCGACACCAAATCCAGGAATCCCGAAACTAGACGGGAAACGCCGTACTTCGAAACGCCATGGACGCGGGCTCGGTGCGCGACAGGCATTTCCGTAATGCGGAAGCCCTGCCACTTGGCCATGACCGGGATAAAGCGGTGGTAATCGCCATACAGTTCGATATAGCGCACGACGCAGCTACGGTAAGCCTTGATGCCACAATTGAAATCGTGCAGGCGCTTGCCGCAAACGGCGGAAACGGTCAAGTTGAACAGCTTGGAGGGCCACGTCTTGTGCCACGGATCCAAGCGGCGGATTTTCCAGCCCGATACCAGGTCGAAACCGCTTTCGAGAATCTTGATCATCTTCGGGATTTCGAGCGGATCGTCTTGCAAGTCGCCGTCCAGCGTCGCGACGTACTTGCCGCGGGCCTTGGAAAAGCCGAGCGCCAGGGCGGCCGCCTTGCCACAGTTGAACTGGAAGCGGTACCCGTGCATAAAGGGATATTCCTCGGAAAGCTTTTCCAGGACTTCCCACGTGTTGTCGCGGCTACCGTCATCGATGACGATTACCTCGTACTCGAAACCCGTCGGCGTTATAGCCGCGACGATTTCTTTCAACAGTTCCGGAAGGTTTTCGCTTTCTTCCTTTACCGGAATGACCAAGCTTAAATCCATCATCACCTCTAACTAGTTCGCAGCGGCAACCACGGGAGTGGAATCCGTCGCAGAAGAATCGGCAGGCGCAGAATCGGCGGGAGCTTCTTCCACCTTGATGGGTTCATCCGGCATCTGGGAAATCTGCTGCAGGCTCATCGAGAGACGGATGCGTCCGCCTTCGTCGTATTCAGGAATGCTCTTCAAGCCGCGATTGGCCACTTCGAGGGCTTCCTTCTTCATGCCGGCAACTTCGTAGATAAACGCGGCGGCCCAGTAGTTGCGCCATTCACGCGGGAACTGCTTCATGCCGAGTTCGAGGTACTTGATAGCGGTTGCGGCAAGGCTATCCAGCTGAGCCTTCTTTTCGGCCGTAAACGGAGAGCTCTGGCGGAGGGCAGCCATTTCTTCACGGATATTGAAGGAAATCTGCAGGTAGAGCGAAACGTAGCTGGAAAGCAGGCGTTCCGTTTCGGAATTGATGTAGGCGGTACCGTCGCCGAGGCCACGGAACTTGTACGTGCTGTCGATGAGCTTCGCCGTGTAGGCGGCATCGAAGGAGCGGTCACGCGGCTTGAGGTCGCCCTTCACGAGGTTATACACGAGGCCTTCCTGCACCATGTACTTTTCGAGACCCATGAAGTTGGACGTACCGACGGTCGTCGAGATTTCGATAGGCTTGTCCATGTTCTGGAGGGCAAGGTCAATGACCAGCTTATGCTGCGTGAGCATCATGCTGCTACGAGTGCGCTTGGCCCATTCCGTAAAGGAATCCCACACCTGGTAATGAACCTTGAAGCGGAGGAGCTTTGCAGAATCGGCTGCGGAGAGTTCCTGGCCTTCCATGGCGTCGATGCGGTTCTTGAGCTGCGGCATCAGGCGCTGGGCGTTCTTGACCCAAGTAGAGACCTGGTGGTTCGGGTTACCGGCAGAGCTGTTGTCGAGCACCATGTCGCGGTCGATAGCGGCCTTGTCATAGCTCAGCTTGAGGATGGGCTCGTTGTCGAGCATCTGCTTGATGTACCAGTCGGTATTGCCGAGAGAGAGGTTCACCACGCGCACGTCCTTACGCACACCCGCCACTTCCTGGGCAAACCACAGCGGGAAGGTATCGTTATCGCCGTTCGTGAAGAGGATGGCGTTCGGGCGGCAGCTGTTAAGCAGGTTGAATGCGTAATCCCACGGGACCCACAGGCCAGAACGGTCATGTTCCTCGTAGTTCGAAATGCAGGGAACTGCAAAAGAGACAATCGCGAGCAAAGCGGCAAGCGGAGTCGCAAAGGCAACCGTCGACGCCGTCGTCGCGCAGGTCAGCACCAGGAGGCCAGCGCCGACACCGAAAATAAGGCTCATGAAGATGAACGCCGGCGTATAGAAGTAATCACGCTCGCGAACTTCCATGTGGACGGCTTCCGGGAACGGAGCACGCTGCCCAGCCTGGGCGAAAGCGCTTTCAATCTTGGTCCAGTTGGACCAGGCCGTAGAGTTCTGCAAATCGGAAACCGTGCGTTCCATCTCGGCAATCTTGTTTGCCGGAGCGTTGCGCTGGCGGAGCGTCTCGACACGCATCTTGGTGCGTTCAATCTTCTGACGCAAGTCGATCAGTTCGTTCGGATCCGGGAGGGCGGAAATGTTTGCGCCGCTGCGGTTCAGGTCAGCCACGTTACGGCTCATCACGGACACCCAGTAATCGTGTTCGCGCTGTTCCATACGGCTGCCGTCGGCAAAGTTGATGTAGAACAGGAGTCCCAGGGAGCAGAGTCCGTAAAGGACGCTCATGTAGATACCGACAGACCTGTTACGCTTGCAGGCATAAACACAGACCATCACCAAGAGGCCGTTCATGATAAGGAAAATCAGCAACTGCGGAAGGACCGCGTCGCCCATGAAGCTCATCTGCGTGGGGAACTTGAAGCCGAAACGTTCGAGCGGTTCATTTTCGGAAGCGTCGAAGGTGTAGACGCCATTGGCATAATTCACGCCACCCACCTTGTAGGGGGTGTACTGCGCCATCTGGTAGCCACCATAGCTCATGCTCGGGAACGAGAGCACCTGGTGCGCAATCTGGGAACGGCGGTAGAAGGCACGGGAAAGCATGCTTTCGGAACCGTACTGCTTACGTTCGACGAAGTTGTTGAACGCTTCCCAGTTTTCACTCTTGAACAGGTTGCCGAGTTGCAGGTTGCCCTGATCGTCGCGGATGTTGATTTCCGGATTGTTCTCGTCGATAATCGGATTGAGTTCGGAGCGGATGGGAATATAGAGGTGCGTGCTGTAACCGACAAGGGCGAAGAACGCAAACGCAAGGGAAAGGCGTACAGCCTTGTTGACATCGGCCTTGAACGGCTTGGCCACACTCAAGACGGCAAGCGCAATCAGGCAGACGAGAGAAAGTTCAATAAACGCAGAAACCATGTAGATGACGGAGCAGAGGAGCGTGCCCGTAATCCAGATAGGAATGCGTTCCACAATCTTTTTCGGCTGGGCGACGAGCAACAGCACGAAGACGGCCGGAACCGTGAGCATCGTGTAGAGGTGCGCACCGACACCGAGGAAAGCGATATAGCAGATAAAGATGAGCAGACGGTCGCTGCCTTCTTCGTCCTTCTTGTTGTACCACACCAGGCCCAGGTAAGAGATGAGCATCAGGATGAACATGGCGATGCCGTAGACTTCGGCTTCGACCGCGTTGAACCAGAAGGTGTCGGAGAACGTGAGCAGGAATCCCGCCACGAGGGCGGAAGTGCCGAGGACGATGTTGCGGACCTTGGCCGAAATCTTTTCGGCGAGGGCGTCGCTCTTGAGGATCGTCGAAAGGAGTTCCCAGGCGAAGAGCGCCGTCAGGTAAACCGTCGCGGCAGAACTCACCACGGAGATGTAGTTCACGCGCTTCGCGATTTCACCCACGAACGGGAGCAGCACGATGACTGCACGAGCCAGGAACACGAAGAAAGGAGTTCCAGGGGGGTGCGGGATACCGAGCGTATTGGCGCAGGCGACAAATTCACCGCAGTCCCAGAAGCTCACCGTCGGAGCCATCGTCATCATATAGACAATGAGAGCCACCAAACTGGCGACACCCGCAAAAATATGCTTTAACCACTTTTCCTTAATCACGATTGCGTTTCCTTCGTTTTTGGTTGAGTAACAATACCTTTTTTCTGCATGAACCCGGACAGGAGGCCATTCACGAACGTCCCCGAATTATCCGTACTGAACTTCGTCGCGATCTGGACCGCCTCGGAAATGGCGACCTTGGTCGGGATGTCCGGAACATAGAGGAGTTCCACCATCGCGATACGAACGACAATCCTGTCGATTTTCGCCATGCGGTCGATTTCCCAATGCACGCTTGCCGCCTTGATTTCGTCGTCAAGCTCTTCGCGATGGGCCTGCACCAGGTCGACAAGCTTCATCCCGTACTTTTTCTGTTCATCCGTAATTTCCTGGGCAGCGAGGATTCCCGGAAGGGCCTCGCCGACAGTCTGCCCGGCGACTTCCATGGAGTACAGCAACTGCATGGCAAAGACGCGGGCCGGTCGAAAACTTACTTTAGGCATAAACTCTAGATTTCCTTGTAAAGGTTAGCCATCTCGACGGCGGTAGATGCCCAGTTGGCACCGAGGTTACCGGCCTTGAGGCCAGCGCGGTTCATCGCCTGGTCCACGGTATCGGTCGTGAGGATACCGAGAATCACGGGAAGCTTGCCCTCGGCAGCGATATTCGCGACACCGCCAGTAGAAGCGTTCACCACCACGTCGTAGTGGCTCGTCTCGCCGCGGATCACGGCGCCGATGGCCATCACGGCATTGAACTTCTTGGAATCGGCGAGCCTGCGGCACACGCCCGGGAGTTCAAATGCACCCGGAACGCGCACGACGGTCACGTCCTTGTCGGCAACTCCCAGCAGTTCGAGCTGGCGGAGAGCGCCTTCCAGGAGCTTGTCGGTCACCACCTCGTTAAAACGGGCGACCGCGATTGCAATCTTGAGGCCAGAGCCATTCAGGGAATTCTTGATTTCTTTAGCCATCTTATTTTTCCTCTTTCAAATTCTCTTGGGGGGCCGCGCCGTCAATATGCAGCTGGTGGCCCATCTTCTTCTGCTTGGTGAGCAGGTAGAAAAGGTTTTCCTTGTTCGGCTTGACTTCGATGGGTACGCGTTCCACAATCTTGAGCCCGTAGGCCGAGATGCCCGAAATCTTGCTCGGGTTGTTTGTCAAAAGGCGCATTTCCTTCACGCCGAGGTCCGCAAGGATCTGGGCGCCGGTACCGTACTGGCGGAGGTCCGACTTGAACCCGAGGTGCAGATTCGCCTCGACCGTATCCATGCCCTTCTCCTGCAATTCGTAAGCACGCAGCTTGTTGCAGAGCCCGATGCCACGACCTTCCTGGCCACGCATGTACAGGAACACTCCCCCATGCTCGCCAATAAACTTCATGGCGGACTGCAACTGTTCGCCACAGTCGCAGCGGAGGCTTCCAAAAATGTCGCCCGTAAGGCATTCACTGTGCACGCGCACGTAAACCGGCTTGCTGAAGTCGGGGTTGCCCGCGACCCAGGCCACATGTTCCACGCCATCGGTCTTGCTCTTGTAAGCGTAGGCGGTAAAGTCGCCGTACTTGGTCTGCACGTGCGGGGCGGCCACACGCTGCACCAACTTCTCGTTCCTGAGGCGGTAGTCGATAAGGTCGCGGATAGAGATAATCTTGAGGCCGAACTTCTTCGCCACTTCCTGCAGTTGCGGCATGCGGGCCATCGT
>CACXKY010000061.1 GCA_902768325.1 Fibrobacter succinogenes | reverse complement strand
CTTCGACTGCAGGTCGCCGTGGCGAGGAATGCAAGTCGGGTGAATCTGCGTGTAGCAGGGGTTAGCGAACAGGGCGCCGCGCTTGTAGGCACGGAAAGCGGCCGTGACGTTGGAACCCTGAGCGTTGGTAGAAAGGTAGTAGACGTTACCGTAACCACCGGTGCAGAGGCACACAGCGTCACCCACATGGCTTTCGAGTTCGCCAGTGATGAGGTTACGGACGATGATACCGCGAGCCTTGCCGTCGATCACGACGAGGTCCATCATTTCGCGGCGGGGGAACATCTTCACCTTACCGGCGGCAACCTGGCGCATGAGGGCCTGGTAGGCACCGAGCAAAAGCTGCTGACCCGTCTGACCGCGGGCGTAGAACGTACGGGAAACCTGCGTACCGCCGAAGGAGCGGTTATCGAGGAGACCACCGTATTCACGACCGAACGGAACGCCCTGAGCGACGCACTGGTCGATGATGAGGTTCGAGTTTTCGGCCAAGCGGTGCACGTTGGCTTCGCGAGCGCGGAAGTCACCGCCCTTCACAGTATCGTAGAACAGACGGTAAACGGAGTCGCCGTCGTTCTTGTAGTTCTTGGCAGCGTTGATACCACCCTGGGCAGCAATGGAGTGTGCGCGACGGGGGCTATCCTGGATGCAGAAAGACTTTACGTTGTAACCAAGTTCGGCAAGGGATGCAGCGGCAGAAGCACCGGCAAGGCCAGTACCCACCACAATCACCGTGAACTTACGCTTGTTGGCGGGGTTCACGAGCTTGAGTTCGAACTTGTGCTTGGTCCACTTTTCTTCGATGGAACCACCGGGGATTTTAGAATCAAGAATCATTAGTGGGCTCCTTAAAATTAAGCGTTAAAAGAAACTTCGACGGTGCCGACAGAAGGAATCACGAAGGCGGTCTTGGCGGCAGCCTTTTCCTTCTGCTGCTGTTCGTACTGCGGCTGGAGGCTGCGGGACTTTTCGATGAGGGCCTGGGTACCCGGCTGGTTAGCGAGGTAGAAGGCGGCAACGGCGGTGATGCCGAAACCGAGGGCAACGACAACACTGTAAGCGATACCGGCGATGTCGATAATCGGCGTCCACTTCTGGTGAGCGATACCCATGGTCTGGAACGCAGAAGAAATAGCGTGGAACAGGTGCATACCGATCACGAACATGCTGACCACGTAGAATGCAGCCCAAGCCGGGTTAGCAAACATCTGGATGGTGGTGAGCCACATGTCGCGGACGATTTCGCCTTCGGCATTCACGTAGAGGTAATGTTCGCCGAACTTGAGCATCATGAGGTGCTGCACGAGGAAGCCGAGAATGAAGAGACCGGACCAGATCATGGTGAAGGTTGCGAAAGTCTTCTTACCCTTGCGGGCGTTGACTTCGTACTCGATTCCGCCACGGGCCTTCTTGTTCTCGATCTTCAGCTTGATAGCAAGGAAGATGTGGAGAGCGAAGGCAGCCACCAGCACCAGTTCGACGAGATAAATCATCTTGATCGGGAAGTGGAGCGGGTTGAATCCGGTCAGGAATTCGGTGTAGGCGTTGTAAGACGCCTGGGCCGCAGCCTGGTCGAAGTTCAGAAGCTGGAAGTTACCACACATGTGGCCGAAGATGAACAGGGCGAGGAACGCGCCTGTGCATCCCATGATCTGCTTCTTACCGATGGAGGAGGTAAGATACTTGATGATCCATTGCATTGAGTTGTGTCTCCTTGAGGTTTTTTGTTTTAAACTTAGAGGACGCAGCAAGCCTTGAGGCAGGGCATTTCGTAAGCGTAGCGTTCGTCTTCCTTGAACCAGAAGTCCAGTTCGCGCTTGGCGGATTCAGGACTGTCGGAGCTATGCACGACGTTTTCGGTCATGGAAGGGGCAAAATCGTAGCGGAGGGTACCGGGTTCCGCCTTGGCCGGATTGGTAGCACCGTTGATGGCGCGGACCTTGGCAATGGCATTTTCGCCGCCGAGGGCGAGCATCACGGACGGGCCCTTGGTCATATAGGCTTCGAGTTCCGGGAAGAACGGCTTTTCCACGTGCTCGGCATAAAAACCGCGGGCATCGGCAGAGGTCATCTGGTGCATCTTCACGGCGCAGACGGAGAGGCCTGCAGCGATGTAACGGTCGATAACGCGCCCAATGAGGCCGGACTTTACGGCGTTGGGCTTGATCATGGCGAATGTCATTTCCATAGTAGGTACCTTTTGTTTGAAAGTATGTGAAATATAGTTATTAGGTTTGAGCTATGAGGTCGCGCTTGCGCGCTTTGGGGTCGCACCTTCGGTGCTTTGGGCTAAATAGTTGCGCCTTCGGCGTCTAATTATACCCCAAAGGTTGCTGAAAGCAACCGAGCCCATACCCCAGAGCGAGTATAACGAGCGAGCCCTTACTCCTCCGCCTCAATCTTCTTCATCAGGTCGTCGGCAAGTTTTCCGCCGGACTTGATGTTGTTGACCAACCAGTCCACGGATTCCTTCAGTTCGCTGTTCGGGTAAAGCTTCTGGAAACCTTCCAGGACCTCGAGGGCCAGCGTATCGTTGTGGATGTTTTCGTCCAGGATAAACCCGCGCGTGAACATGGCCTTCTCGGCATTGCGGTTATTGGGCCACATCTTGTAGAACGCGTAGAATTCCCCTTCGGCATCGTTGTATTCTTCGTTGTCGTTCTGGACCTGCGCACTCTCGTAAGCGGCTTCCTGATACAGGGAATCTTCCGTTGCATACGCGTTCATCACCTTGCGGTAGAACTGGTAAGCCTGGCTGCGGTTACCCGCCTTGGTCAGCGAGTCGGCCTTCGCCATCAGCAACGCCGGATCGTATTCCTGTTCATGCTCCTTCACAGAGGAGTCGTAAATGTGCTTCACGGCAGACGTATAGGCCTCGTCCGTCCAGCGCATCTTCATCCACGACCTGTACTCGTCGCCACGTCTTGCGTAGATCTTGGGAATGCTCTGTTCAAAGGTCAATCCCTTGTAAAGCACGCGATACCCCATGAAGTAATCGTGTTTGTACAAATTAATGGGAAGTGTCAGGTATTTCTGGAGTTCAGGCTTCGCTTTTTCAAAGGTATACATTTCGCGGAACGTTGAATCCATGCGGTCATAGAGATTCTTGAGGCTATCGTCGCTGACTTGGGCCGCAAGCTTCTTGTCGAGGAATTCCTCCGAGATAAACTCCGCACGCGTATCACGGACAAGCGCCCTGTACTCCCAAGAATGTTCCAGCTTGGCTTCCTTGGCGGCCACGGCAAACGCGAAACTTTCAACAAACGCGTTGATGATATAGTCCAGGGACCTCTTGTTCCTCGGCGCATGGAAATACTTGTCGCAATAGCGGGCGTAATCGGCAACAGTAAAGACGGGATTGCTGTCGAGCATCACCAGAGCAAAGGACGAATCCATTTCGGGCATGCCGTTGGTTTCCGCCATCGCCTGCGCTTCCGCCTTGGCGCGGTCGAACGGTTTGATTTCGGACGGCACCTGACGAACGAGGTAGAAGCGGTGGTAAGCCTTGGTCGCAGAAGACATAAGCGGAGCCGTCACGAAACCGGCAGCCTTATCCTTGAGGGCTTCATCCAGTTCAGGCATCACGCCGATGTCGTAAGGCAAGGCAAAACCGCGCTTGACGATACCCACATAGCCACTGTCCTTCGCCGTTTCCTTGTTGGTACTGCGCTTGAATGCGGCCAGCTTGAACTGCTCCAAAGTAGCTTCCGCCGGGACGGCCTTCATCAGGGAGGCAGAATCCTTGCCCTGGATATGGTACACTTCGTACCCGGGAACCGTCATGAACTTTTCCTTGTTCTTCTCGTAATAGGCTTCTGCCGATACCGGCGGGAGCACATTGACAGTAATGCGCGGGTTGTTACGAGCCTTTTCGATAGCGCTCGTCCTCAAGCTGTTGCGGTACTCCGTCACAAAATGTTCCTTAAGCGAAGCCGTGTCTTGGGCCGTAAGCGTAGCCGTAGAATCGGTCATCCTGGAAAGGAAATCCTTCCATGCATCGGGATTCTTGTACACATAGTATTCGCCAGCCACTTTGGAGGGGTCGTAGGTATTGCTTGAATCCGAAGCGAAAAGTTGCTTGTTGCCTTCATAGAACATGCGCAGTTCTTCTTCGGAATACGTCAGGCGTTCCATTACATGGAAGCGCTGGAAAACCATCGTCAAGATGCGGATATCGATATCCTTGTAGTACTGCTCCCATTCGGCCGCCAGTTCCGGATATTCCAAAAGGCCCCTCGAGGCAAGCGCGACCTTGCTGAAAACGCGGTTATACAGAAAATAGCTGCGATCCGTGGAGTTTGCCCCCCCCGTCATCTTGACCAGAATCTGCTCGTCTTCCGTATAGACTTTCTCGTCATTAATTCGTGCCAGGAGCGTATCCTTTTCACCCACACCATTACACCCGCACAGCAGGAGGATACAGGCGAAAAACACCAAGTAAAGATTCTTCATATAACCTCTGTGTATTGATACGGGAATATTAGAAATTTATGCCCCCGTGCGAGAGCGTTTTTATGCGCTCTTTTGCACGCTTCATCGGGTTCTTTCTCACGCCCAAAATTGTAATCAAAAGTTTACACTACGTCATTTCAACCCCTTGTGCCCAGCCCCATTTTTACCACAACACGTAAGTCGTTGAATATCAACAAGATACGAGGTTTTTTCCATAATTTTTCAAGACAGCGGGCCCCGCAATTTCTATTTTTTTAGGCGAGTTGAAGAGAATAACTTCGACATTCGGAATAACCGCCATAATAGCTATGGCGATTGTGGGTGCACTTGCCCTGTGCGCCTGGTTCTCCTATGTCATGTTCAAAACTTACCTGGAAACTCCGCACACCTACGGAGACACCAAGGTGACGCCCTTCGGGCACCAGATGGACGGGCCCTTAACGCACTCCTGGGACTCGCTACAGATCGAGACTAACGGCACCGTCGTCACGCTAAGGAACATTGCTTTTGACGTGAGTATCCTCGGTGACGAAAAGGGGCTCAAGGTCGGAGCGAACGAAGTCAACGTGAATATCGATATGGAAGCGCCGTCCCAACCCAAGACGCCTTCCGAATCGCCTCCGGCGTTCCCGTCGAAAGCCAAGTTCTACCTCCCCGTCAAGGCAGATGTCCAGAAGGTCTCCGTCCAAGCTGGCGAGAACCACTGGGAAGCCCAAGGAATCGCTTTGCGCAGCGAAGGCCTGCAACAGGCTAGTCTCGACGTCAAAAAAATCAGCGGCACGAACGTTTCGCAAGACGCCAAGCTAAAGCTCAAGGCGAACTTCGAAAACGATAACGTCGCCGTCGATGCGGCTGTCGTCACCGCCACCGACTCCGTCGCCATCCAGGCAGAACTGCCCAAAGACAACCTGGCCGCGGTCAGCACGAAATTCAACGTCGAAATCAAGAATCCGGAAGACTGGATTCCCGTAGAGATTCCGCCCAAGGTTCCGACCATCGGAAAGCTGCAAGTCAAGGGCGAAGCAAGCCTCGACCCCAAGACCGGCAAGCCGCACTACAAGACGACCATCAAGACGCGCATCGGCGAAGTCTGGCCACTGCTCCCGCTTGATGCAACCATCCACGTCAACGGTGATGACGAGAATTACCACATCGAAGCGCACTTGGAAAACGACGAAGGCGGAAGCATCGACCTCGAAGCCGATTTCGACAAGAACCTGAACGGTACAGCCAGGGGTAAAGTCGACCACATGAACGCGAAGTTCGGGCCGCAGATGATGCCGCTAGACATGAGCATCCACTCCGCCGAAAAGAACGGCAACAAGCTGGACGTCATCGTCGAGACGCGGCAGGGCTCCGTCATCGAGACCTCGATGAATTTCGAGGACAAGTTCAGCCTCACCTACTTCGGTGACATGTCGCCTTATGAACCGTGGGCGCTGGACTGGAGCATGGGCCAGTTCGAGCTCCAGGACCGCTTCAAGATTTACGGTTCATTTGGCGACGGCCATATGAAGGCTCTCGTCAAGATCGACACCATCCCTTACGTATGGCATGTGACCGCCGACTCCCTGCAGATATTCCTGGACCTCGACAGGAACGGCATCAACTTCTCGAACGGCATCATCTACACGCCTAAAGAAACGTTCGACGTCACCGGCGATGTCGTATGGAACGGGCCGAACCCGCATACATCCTGGAAGGTTACGCAGCGGCACGGCGGTACTTGCGAGGCCTACATCTCGATTATCGACTCGACCGCGTTGCGCATCAAATCGGACAGCGTCGAAATTTCAACCATCCCGTTTGCAAAAATCAAGATCAGCGAAAATCTGAGCGGGCGCGTCACCGGAAACTGGGTACAGAACTTCGATACGAAGGTGGGCGAACTCGAAGCGTCTATCCTAGGGAACGTGCAACCGTTCAACCTGCAGGGCCAGATCAAGGCGCGCGAAAACGGCGACACCATTTTCATCGAGAACCTGGAAGCAAGCCACAGCAAGAACAGGGTCGAAGCCGAAGCCATCTTCATCTTGCCGAACGATTCCAATCCGGACTTTGCGCCGACCGGCTCTCTCCCCGTCCAGATTGTCCACGCCTGGGCGGCAGCACGTGAATTCAGCATTCCACTCTTGCTTGAACCGCTGGGCGACACGACGTTTGCCTCCGGCTACATCTCCGGTGACCTTTCGTACAACGAAGGGCGCGGGTTGCAGGGTAACGTAGACTTCAACGACGTCGAGTTCAACACGATATCGCCGTTGCTGTTCAACGTGCGGCGCATGAACATGTTTGCAGAAGCGAACAAGGTCGAACTGAACGCCTACTTGGGAATCGGCGGTGGCGGATGGACCGGCAATACGCAAATCATATTGGACGACGCCTTCAGTATCAAACGGCATGTGAGCATCTCGCACAGCAGCGATAACGGCGGTGACCTCTATGCGGAAGGCTTCCTCGATACATCTCTCACGTTCACTGGCAAGCTGAACATGAACGGCTCCTGGTTTATCCCGGGAACGGTCAGCGAAGTCAAGAAGACCGACTTGGAAATCGACGTGTCCGCAAGGCTTAAAGAAGGTATCCGCGGCATCACCGCAGACATCCGTTCCGATTCAACGCTCTACCAGCCCCCGAAGTTCAACTACACCTTCCCCATCATGTTCCGCGGGCATCTTGAAAACGGCATCCTCGACATGGGCGAAATCCGCACGCAGAACGACAGCGGTGAAACCATCATGGGAAGCCTACAGTACGACCTGGACAGCCTCAAGCTCCTCGCGTTGGACATTCGTTCCGACCGTTACACCTTGGAAAAACCGCCTCACAAGATTGTTGCCGAAAACATCTCGGGCCACATGGAAGAAGGCGAAGAGGATATCGTGATTTCGGGAACCATCGGGAACATCCATTACAACTTCTTCGACAAGGACTGGGGTAGCGGCGAAGCAATCGGCAGGAGCGAACTCAGCCTGACCATCCCGCGCACCCAAGATCAAATCTTGCGGAGCAAGACCATTAGCGGCAACGTTTCCATCGACAAGCTCGTCTACTACAAGGAACTCGAAATCGAAGTCACGCCGGCGACCATCGACAAGTTCATCACGCTCTTCAACAACGGTTTGGCAAGGCTCCGTAGCAAGGAAGCCGAAGTCAAGGTCTCTTCGGCAGACCCCATCAACCTGTCGATCCACGTCAGCGATTCGCAGAACGATTCCATCCAAGTCGTAACGCCGTTCGCCACCTTCCCGTTCACGTTTGACGTCTGGGTTCTCGGCAATACGAACAGGCCGCTCCTGCGCGGCGACGTGACGAACTCCAATACGGGCTTCATCGGCGTTCAAGAAATCTATGAATTCGAACTGAACTCCTTCCATGTTTCTTGGAACGATGTCCCGTGGCAACACGGCATCGTCGACGTGACCAGTTCGCAGGAACTCCCCTATTGCGACGAAATGGAAAGCGTCGAAAAAGAAACGTGCCCGGTGAACTTGGACTTCCAGGGAACCATCACCACACTGCAACCGGTTCCAAGCAGTAACTGCGGTAATGAATCGAGTGCGGCGTCCATCTACTACAACATCTTCCTCGGCTGTATCGCCAACCAGGACAACGAATCGACCGACTGGAACAAACTCGCCGGCAAGGCTATCGGCAAGATGATTTCTACAACAGCGAACAAGACGCTCGGCGGAGACTACATCGGCGATATCGACATGAAGGTGATGCTATTCGAAAACAACACCACCAACGAAAGGGATTCCAGCTACTTCAAGCTGCCCATCTCGCTGGACCGCTGGATCAAGGACTTAAGCCTTGTATTCGGATACACGCAAGACCAGAGCGAAAACCCGACGTACGACCAGTCGCTCCAATTCGGGCTCACCTACACGATTCCGGTATTCAAGGACAAGAGTTTCTCGCACAAGAACCACCTATCGCCCACCACATCGCTTTACGCACAGCTCGTATCCAAGCAGTACTTGACCAACACCGGTACCGAAGGCAACGAAAACCGCGTTGAAAAGAACATCGGTGTAAACTATGTTTACCGTTACTGGAACCCGTGCCTGCTCGGCATAGGCTCATGCGAAACCATCCCGGACCCCAATGAATCCCGTAGCGATACGAAACCACCGTTCAAGAAAGAGGAGGCTGAAAAATGAAGCGACTGATTAGCCTCTTGCTCTTTGCCTACGTTGCCGTATGCGCTGACGACAACATAAAGCACCCGTGGTATACCGACTTCTACGGAAACGAAGTATTCTCGAACACGACGCTTGAAGAACAGCTCGACATCCCCGAAGAATTCGGCCAGCTCGACACGACCAAGCAAGACTTCATGATGCGCCTCTCGTCTGAAAACATCAAGTCGCTGTACTATTCCCGCGGCTACTTCAGCCTCGAGATGAAAATGGAAATCAAGCGAGAATACTATTCGCTCGACAGCATGCAGCGCGGCTACTTCTTCAACATCAAGGAAGGCGACCGCTACAAGTTTAACGAAGCGAAAATCATGGGCACTACGGCAAGCGATGTCGAAATCAAGATGACATCGTTGAAGACCAACCAGAGCCGTGTCTTTAACCAAGACGATATCGCCGAAGACTTGCAGTACATCGTGACCGAATACCGCAGGCAAGGATACCTGCACGTCTACGTGACTTCTACGGAATTGCTCGACACCGTCCAGAAAAAAATCGACGTTCACATCAACGTGCAAGCGGGTCCGAAGGTCATCATGGGTAACATCATCAGCACGACAACCAAAGTCGGCGACCGCAACAGGAACGAAGAAGAGGGCTTGACCGATACGGCTTGGCTTTCTAGCCTCTGGCGCATTCCCAAGGGAGAAACCATTGACGGTAACCAGTATAATTCCTTCAAGAACAAACTTCTTTCCACGCAGCTCTTCACGCAGATCAAGCTGAATGATTCCCTACGCAGTGACGGCCTTTCCGACGTACACCTCGACGTTGTCGAGCGCATCCCCGGAGAAGCGCGCTACGGGTTCTTCTACGAAGAGATTTACGGATTCGGCGCACAGGCCTACGCCAAGCACAAGAACTTCTTCGGACGGTTCAACGAATTTTCGACCAACTTCCAGGTAGCCCAGCACAAGCAAGAAATTTCGGTCGGCTATGCAAATCCGCTCCTGTTCGGAACCTCCTTCACGTTCATCCCGACCGCTATACGCTTTGAAGACCGTCTGAGTTTCAACCACGAAAAGATTAACCCGCCCGCCTACCCCGACAGCCTCGAAGAGCGCTACGAAGTCATTAACCGTGGAGATATCACCTTCGGCATTACGAGTCACATCCGCTTCCGTGGAACCGTCGATACGCGTTACGTGAACAAGAATGACGATGAGATGTTCAAGTTCAAGACCGAAGTCGCCCTCACATTTGACTTTACCGACGATTACTTCAACCCGACCAAGGGTATCCGCTTTGCGCCTACGACCGGTATCGGTACCAACCTTACCGCATCTCTCGACAATCCGAAAATGATCGGTAACCCCTATACCTATGGTGAAGCGACCGTGAACCTATACTTCCCGCTCTTCTGGACGTTCTATGGCGCCTTGAGCGGTAGCGCCGGTAAGTTCTTCGACAAGGCCATTGAAGATGACGCCCGCGTATTCTACCAAGGTGGTTCCAGGTCGGTACGCGGTTACCGTTTCCGCAGTATCTACGCGAGCTATGAATCCGAGGATGATGACGGCGAAAAAATCATCAACACGGGCCTTACGCCGATGTACTACCGATTCAACCAAGAAGTCCGCTGGACGCTCCCGTGGAAATCCGCCAAGCGCTGGCAGATTGTGCAGTTCTTCGACTGGGCAAAAGTCATGGACGAAGAAAAAGACGTCTACGAAGAAGAAGCCGACGCGAGCCTCGGTCTAGGCCTGCGCTACCACTGGCAATTCCTCACGTTCCGCTTGGATTACGCGTTCAAGAAGACGTTCCTCAACTGGGATGGCATGGAATCGTTCGCGTGGGGACGTTTCGCGTTTGACCTTTCGCACGCGTTCTAGTAATTGGTCAATGGCCATTAGTCATTGGTCATTAGAAGATGCGGGAAGCGGGATGTCTATGCTTATCGAACAGTCTTTTTGTAAAGTGCCGAAAGGCCTGTACTGGCGCTGTTCACGCAGGCTTCTATTCCGGCGGCAGCGAGCGTCTCGCGCACCTGTTCAAGCGTCGCGCCGGCAGAAACCTCAACCTTGAACGTATTTGAACCTTCAGCAATATCGGCCACGCGCCCGCTTTTCAAGACATGTCCGCGGTCGATAATCGCGTAATCGGTTGCCTCTTCTTCCATCTCGGCCAAGATATGCGAACAGACAATCGCCGTACCGCCTTCCTGCTTGCGCCAATCCGCAAGGAGTGCCCACACGGTCTCGCGCGAAATCGGGTCTAGGTTAGCGACCGGTTCGTCCAAAATCAACAGACGCGGTGACGGGGCCATCGCACGCAGCAACTGCACCTTCTGTCGGTTACCGAGAGACAGCGCCGACATCCGTGTATCAAGCGCAGGTATTTCCAGCTTGCGGGCCAATTCCGCAATGCGTTCGCGGGCCGCACGCTCGTTCCAAGAAGGAATGCGGGCCGCATAGAAGCCGACAAAGTAATCCACGTATTCCGCGATAGAAAGCTTGGGATAAATGCCCGGATTTTCAAGCAGAATTCCGCAGGCGAGCGGGTCAAGAAAGCCTTTTTCGCCACGCACGGTTTCGGCGAGTTCCACTTTTCCGGAAAATTCTGCAAAGCGACCGCAAAGCAAACGCAGCAGAGTCGTCTTCCCCGCCCCATTCGGCCCCAGCAGCGCAAAGAAACTTCCCTGCGGGATTTCGAGCGACACCGTTGAAAGTGCGTCTACATCCGATTTAGGATATCGGAACGAAACGTTTTCGAGTTTCAACAGCGGGTTCGAATTTTCCATTGCGAAACCCCGCGCAAGTTACTTGCAGAATTCCTTGACCGCTTCGGCGGGATTCTTGATGAGCGCGAAAGCGTCCTTCGTCTGGCGCACCGCTTCCATCTGTACCTTTTCGGATGCACGCTGCAGGTACTGGATGCAGCGCCAGTCCGTACGCACGGCGGCAAGCTGCACCGGTTCCGTACGGTCCTTGATACTCACGAACTCAAGGGCATGGTAATCCTGTTTCACCGCGGCAATCACGACAGCGGCCGACGGGCGCACGATATCTTGCAGGGCACGCCAATCGCGTTCCACGAGCGCCGCCTGGACCTTTTCGCCCATGAACGGAACCACCTTGGCCGCATCGGCACTGGCACGTACAGCTTCGGCCCACAGGTCTTCGCCCGCATTGTCAATCTTCTTCACGATTTTCCAATCGCTACGCACCGCGGCCTTGAGCAGGTCGGGGTTCGTCACGAACTTCAAAATATTCGGGTCGGCATTCACCGCGGCAAGGAGCGCAGACTCATCGAGAGCGTTAAGCGCCACCTTCAAATCTTCACAAAGGCCGTTCTTGATGTAGAGAATCGCCTGCACGTTCTGTTCGAACGCAGCCTTCTGCACGGCGGGCGTCGGATTTTCGATCAGGCTGATGGCGTACCAGTTGAGCTTAACCGCTTCCAGCTGCTGCTCTTCGGTAGGATCTTCAATTTTCTTAATTTCAGTCCACGACTGCATAAAACCTCATAAATATTGCGGTAAAGATAATAAAAGGTGCGAGGCATGGGGTCGCCTTGCTCATGCAAGGCTTTGAGGTCGGCGCCAAAGCGCCTTTGAGGTCGAAGGAGAATGCAAAAAAGCGGTCCGCCAAACGCGAACCACTTTTTCAATATCTTGCGCCAAAGGCGCCATTATTTTACTCAAAGGACCGAAAGTCCGCGCTCACGCCTCAAAGGGAGCGTAGCGACCGAGCTCATAGCCCAAGTAATTTTGCTCCGCAAAATTACTTGTACAGCGGGTGCTTCTTGCAGAGAGCCACGATGTCTTCGCGGATCTTGGCGAGAGCGGCATCGTCGTCCTTGGCCTGGATGGCGCGGTCGATGATGCGGGCCACTTCGCGGGTGTCTTCTTCGTCGAAGCCACGGGTCGTGATAGCGGCAGTACCGAGACGCACACCGGACGGGTCCATCGGCTTGCGCGGATCGAACGGAATCGTAGAACGGCTGCAGGAGATGCCGACCTTTTCCATGGCCACTTCGGCTTCCTTACCGGAAACGCCCTTGGAGGTCATGTCCACCACGATGAGGTGGTTGTCGGTGCCATCGCTGATGACCTTGTAGCCGAGCTTCTGCATTTCGGCGCACATAGCCTGAGCGTTCTTGATAACGTTCTTTGCATAGACCTGGAATTCCGGCTGGAGAGCTTCGAGGAATGCAACAGCCTTACCGGCGTTGATGTGGTCATGCGGACCACCCTGCATGCCCGGGAACACGCCCTTATCGATTTCCTTGGCGAGGGAAACTTCCTTGAGTTCACCCTTCACCATCTTCTGGATGGTGCGGTCCTTGCACATGATGATAGCGGAACGCGGGCCGCGGAGAGTCTTGTGGGTCGTGGTGGTGACGATGTCAAAATACGGCACCGGAGAATCGATTGCCTTACCGGCGATGAGGCCAGCAATGTGAGAAATGTCAGCCATGGTGAGGGCGCCGACTTCGTCAGCGATTTCCTTGAAGCGCTTCCAGTCGAGGTTGCGGCTGTAGGCAGAGAAACCGGCGAGGATCATCTTCGGCTTTTCGCGGAGAGCGATTTCGCGGACCTTGTCCATATCGATGCGGCCCGTTTCCTTATCGACTTCGTACTGCACGAAGTTGTAGAGCATACCGGAGAAGTTCACCGGATGGCCGTGAGAAAGGTGTCCACCGTGGTCGAGCTTGAGG